>CAMDSI010000009.1 GCA_945906915.1 Spirosoma fluviale
ATAATTAAGGCCAACACATACTATTTTACTAGGTCTAGCTACGCAAGACCCTAATCTTCCTGAAACGACAGGGAAATCTGTTGGATTTAATTTAGCTAAATCTGCTAATCCATTAGTATCAAAAAAGGATTCATTGAAATCAGAAAATAGGGAGGATACGTCGTAATATGCCCCATTTTGATAAATACAAGGTTTTTCTTGTCCAAGGTTTCCTACTCTTGCTAATCTCATGCTATAATTTTTTAATAACCTCCCACATCGTGTCAGCGAGGAATTGATTACCTGCCTCATTTAAGTGTACACGATCCGAAGTTAGTATCCCTTTTTCCTTGTTTTCGATATTGTTTTTTGATTCGTAGTCCATAAATGCTTTTCGAAGGTCAATCAATTGCAGGCTATTATCTTTTGCAATTTTTTTAATGATTGCTGCATAGGCATTCAGGTCTCCATCGTTTTCATTAGAGTTATCAAACTTCTCACCAATGACTGTAGGTGTACAGATAACTACTTGAGCATTAGCTTTTTGAATCTTCTTAATTAAAGCAGTATAGAATCTTTCAAATTTGTCTGCATCTGTTCCTGTACGAGAACTTGTTTTATGCCAAACGTCGTTAATACCAATGTAAATAATTACAATATTGGGATTCTTAGCCACCACATCTTCTTCGTGACGTAAGTATAAATCGTATACTTTATTACCTCCAATACCTGCTCCAATTAATTCATATTGGTTGGAAAGACCTTGAGAAGCGATCATTTCGGTCATTTTGGTAATATAACCGGTCTTATTCACTCCAGCTTGTGTGATGGAGTCTCCAAAGAAAACGATGCGCTTAGGACCGTCTTTCTTAAATGAACTTAAAGATGTTCCCAAAATCAATAACAGGCAAATCAGTTGTTTTTTCATAGGTCTAGTTGTTTAAATAAAGGAATCCACCGTCAATGGGATAATCACAACCAGTGATAAATGCGGCTTCATCGGAACATAAATATAAGGCTAAATGTGCAATTTCTTGAGGTTTTGCCATCCGACCAATGGGTTGAGTAGCAGAAAGTTTTTCAAACATCTCTTTTTGTTGATCTGGGTAGTTTTTGGCAATAAAACCATCCACAAAAGGGGTATGAACTCTACCCGGCGAAATACAATTACAACGAATTCCTTGGTGAATATAATCTTTAGCGACTGATTGTGTCATGGATTTTATCGCACCTTTGGTCATAGAATAACCAAATCGGTCTGGAATACCGACCGAGGCTGCTACGGATGCCATATTTAAAATCACCCCCGATTTTTGTTCAATCATAGCTGGAATAAAGGCATACATGCAATGGTAGGCTCCTTTTACATTTACGTCAAAGATATGTTGGAAATCTTCTGGACTTGTTTTCTCCAAATTACCAATTTGTGGAATACCTGCATTATTTACTAAAATATCTAGGGACTTAAGTTTCTCTGCAATGGCTTTAACAGCTTCTAAAGACGTAATGTCAGCCTGATAAAAGGTTATATCTGACGGCATTGGATCCGTAGATGGCTTCAAGTCAATAATATGAACCTCTGCTCCTTGCGCTAAAAAAGTTAAGGCAATAGATTGCCCGATGCCGGAACATCCGCCGGTGATGAGTACTTTTTTGTGGGTTAGTTTGAACATAATAATCAGTTGTCAGTGGACAGTATCCAGTATTCAGTAGTCCGGAGGGAATGAGTCCGAAGTCCGGAGTTAAAGAGTACGGAGGTTCCATATCTATACTCTATAATCTCTAATCTCTAATCTACCATTCACCATTTACAATTTAAAGTGAAACTCCTCTCCTCCAGAACATAAAGTCATCTTGCCCTAGATCCATTGCTTTCGTATTAATCTCGCCAGAAGCTAATTTGATAATGTATTCCAATACTTCTTCTCCCATTTGTTCCACGGTTTTTTCACCTGAAATGATGGGACCACAATTGATATCAATGATTTCTGGAAGTTTATCGGCTAGTTTCGTATTTGTTGATAATTTAACCATGGGGCTAATTGGATTGCCAGTAGGTGTACCTAAACCTGTAGTGAACAACTGAATGGTGGCACCAGCACCTGCCATTCCAGTGGTGGCTAATACATCATTTCCGGGCGTACAAACTAAATTTAAGCCTTTCTTAGTCACATATTGCCCATAGCCTACAACATCTTCAATAGGAGATGATCCAGCTTTCTTAGCGGCTCCTGCTGATTTTATAGCATCCGTAATTAAACCATCCTTAATATTTCCTGGAGAAGGATTCATATCAAACCCTGCTCCTACTAAAGCTGCTCTGCGGGCATATTCACGCATTAAAAATCCAAAATTATCAGCAACCTCTTTTGTAACGGATCTATTTTGTAACTCCTGCTCCACACCACATAACTCAGGGAATTCCGCAATCATGACCGTACCACCTAATCCTACCACTAAATCTGCTGTATGTCCGATGGCTGGATTAGCTGAAATTCCTGAGAATCCGTCAGAACCCCCGCATTTAACTCCTACCCTTAAAGCTGATAATGGAGCTGGTTGACGAGTTTGTTGATTGATCTCCACTAAACCCTTAAATGTTTGTAGAATAACTTCATTTAACATATTCTCCACCCCACTTCCATTATCTTGTTGTTGTTCAAAGATGTATAAGGGCTTTGAAAAGTTGGGGTCTTTTTCGAATAATTTTTCTTTGAAAACTTCAATTTGAGAATGCTGGCAACCTAAGCTTAACACGGTAATGCCACCTACATTTGGGTTTAGACAATAACCTGCTAATAAAGCACATAGACTTAAGGAGTCATCTTTATTTTCGCCACAGCCACTTTCGTGCGTTAAAAATTTAATTCCATCTACCTGGGGGAATTGGGACGATTTATGAACTAATATGGACGCTGTTGAAGCTGTATCAATCTCCAAAGCTTTACCTTGAGCTAGTTGTTGACCTAATTGTTGCACCTTTTGAGTGAAGGGATCCATTTTTTGGAAACCCAAACCATTTAAAAATGCATTCTTTAAAAGTTCAATATTTCTATTCTCGCAGAAAACTAAGGGAATAACTAACCAATAGTTTTGTGTCCCCACTTGCCCATCGGCTCTGTGGTAGCCATTAAACGTTCTATTTTTAAATTTACTTACATCAGGTGCAGTCCAATGGTATTCTTGTTGTTTACCTACAAAATCAGTCGAAGCGTGATGAAGATTAAATGTATGTATTAATCCACCTTTGGGAATATCTTGACTAGCTAAACCGACTAACACACCATACATGAAAGCTTTTCCCTCTTTAGATATGGCTTCCGTAGTAAATTTATGTTTAGCAGCAATATCATCTTGTAGAGCTATTTCATTTCCATTATGGTTAATGATAGTTCCTTTAGGTAGATCTTGTAAGGCTACTAGTAAATTATCAGTTGGATTAATTTGTAAGAAAGTTTGACTCATTTTGTTAGGCTAAATATATTTTTTGCGAGAACCCATTTAACTCCTTCTGGAGTTCCTGGGATAATTTTTTGGTAAGTAGACATGAAAGATTCCCATACTTGCACGACAGGATTATTAGCATCCATTTTATCTTTTATTTCAAAACTAAACCCATCTGATGCCACAATTTCAAGGCACATACGATTTTCAAATCGAAATATGTTCATTGTTTCAATACCAGAAGATAGAATACTCTCCTTGATTTCAGAAGGAATTGATTCATGGTGTTTCTCATATTCCTCAATTAGTTTAGGATCATCCCGTAAGTCTAAAAATAAGATAAATCGCTGCATTAGTCTCTAATTTCATACCCTTTATAAGCGTAATAAATAATATAGGTAAAGCATACCAGCGGTATGCTCAATGCTGCCACCGTACTTACCTTAAATAAAGAGGCAGTTAAAGGTGGAATGATAGCTCCACCTACAATCGACATAATGATTAAAGAAGAGGCTAGTTTTTTTCCTTCTCCTAAGCCTTTGCAAGACAAGGCAAAAATGGTGGGAAACATAATAGATTGGAAGAAATAAACAGCTATCAAGGCAATTAAAGCAGCTAATCCACCACCAAACATCGCTATGATAACGGAGATAACTGATCCAATTGCATATACCCCTAATACTTTATTGGAAGCTATTTTACCCATTAAGTAAGTTCCTAAGAAGCGTCCTAATAAGAAGATAATAAAGGCAAATGAAGCATGAAAACTAGCAATTTGCGTAGGGCTCATTGAATCACTTATTTGGTATATTTTTTCCACTAACCATAAATTATCATTTTTTGCTAAGTCTAATTTTAGATCGACAAAATTTCCCCACAATGAAACTTGTGCACCTAGGTTTAAAAACTGAGCTAAAATACCTAAGACTAAATGTTTTCTTTTTAATAAACTGGCTATCGTAATTTTTGACTTTGATACTTCCTCTGATTCAAGTTCTGGCATTTTAGTAAATACAAACAATAGTGCAACTAAAGCTACTATCACCCCAATGATTATATAAGGCATTTGAACAGAGGATGCTTGGCTTACCCGAATGGCTTCAGCTTCAGCAGCAGGCAGTGCTTGAATCATTTCGCGTGAATATTCTTTATCTGAAAAGATGAATAATCCACCAATGATGGGTCCTAAAATGATACTCATGCCATTAAAGGATTGAGCTAAATTAAGACGAAAATCTCCTTTTTCGGGATCTCCTAATACAGTAACGTATAAATTAGCCGCCGTTTCTAAGAAGGCAATTCCTGAAGCAATTAAGAAAAGAGCTGCTAAAAAGAAACTATACACCCTAACTTCGGATGCAGGATAAAACAAGAAGGCGCCCGCTGCATAAAGAACTAATCCCATTATTATTCCGGCCTTATAACCCATTTTCTTCATGACATATCCAGCTGGAAGTGCCATGGCAAAATAGCCAAAATAAAACGCGGTTTCTACAATATTGGCCTGCCAACGTTGTAAATCAAGAGCTGTTTGGAATTGTTTTACGAGGGAACCATTTAGACTATTCGCAAGCCCCCATAAAAAAAATAAACTGGTGACTAAAATAAACGGAATCGTATAAGAACTAGTTTCCGAATTTTTGATGGTTGTTTTCTCGTCGTTTAGAGGTAATGCCATGTTGAATTATTTTATATAAAAGTCAAAACACTCCTTAATTTACCTCCTTTTATTTAATTTTATTGCAAACCAAATTAACATAATGAGAAATTACTTTGCCTTCCTTCTTTTACTCAGTTGTATTAGCCTTTCTGGTCAGATTAAATCACCAGAGGAATTTTTGGGCTACCCTATTGGCACAAAATTCACTTACCATCATCAAATTATAGCCTATAGTCGTTATTTAGCTTCTCAAAGTGCTGGATTTGCTCAATGGCAAGTATATGGTCATACGAATGAAGGTCGCGAACAAGGCCAAATGATCATTGCTAATTTACCGGTAGGTGTTAGCCTAGAGCAAGTTCAATCAAATCACCAAAAGAGAATTCAAGGTGAAAAAGGGGATCCTTCACTCCCAGTGATTATCAATCTTTCCTTTAATGTCCACGGTAATGAAGCAGCTGGAAGTGAGGCCGCATTGAATACATTGTACGCTTTGATTTCCAAACCCAATAAATCTATTCCTTATGTCATTTTAATTGATCCTTGCATTAATCCGGATGGTCGCGATGCTTATGTGACTCAATACAATCGCCGAAATTTTATTGCAGGAGGAAATCCAGATCCAAATGATCAAGAGCATTACGAAGGAATAACTTCTGGCCGTTATAATCACTTCTCTTTTGATTTGAACCGTGATTGGGTTTGGCAGACACAAAAAGAAACCCAACAACGATTGAAATTCTATCGTTCATGGATGCCCATGATGCACGCGGATTTTCATGAGCAAAGTTACCAGCACTCGTACTATTTTCCACCCGCAGCGAAGCCTTATTTGAATTTTATTGCTCAGTCGACTAAAGATTTGCAGGAAAGTGTAGGTCGTTCTTTTTCTAAGCTCTTTGATGAAAAAAAGTGGCCTTACTTTACCAATGAAGTATATGATTTATTGTATCCTGGCTACGGAGACACCTACCCAATTTTGAATGGTGCCTTAGGTATGACCTTAGAACAAGGAGGAATTAGAGGTGGATTAATTTCTGCCAAAAGTGACAGCGACACTATTTCCCTGGTGGATCGAGTTAAGCATCATTCGGCTTTGGCATTAAATTTAGTCGAATGGTCTCTAGCGAATGCTGAAAATTTAAAGGCTTCTTTTTATGGCATTCATGATAAGTCTAGGACGAATCCGACGAATAAGTTTGCGTACTATTTTATTCCCGTTAAAGAACTAATTAAGGGTAAGGATTTTATTCAATTACTTGAAAGAAATAATATTACTTTTTCTTATTCAGATGTAGCTAAAAGTATACCAGCCTATGAGTATTCATCTATGAAGCAACTCTCAATTCCATTGAATGAACAAGGTTTACTTATTTCTTCTAAACAAGCATCAGCTCCTTTGATTCAAGCATTGTTTGATCCAACGATAGCTTTGGAAGATTCTTTAACCTACGATATTACAGCTTGGAATCTACTTCAATTGAATGGATTTAAGGCTTTTGGTTTAAATGATAATGTTTTTGTTTCTAGTAAAATTAAAAAAGTAGAGGGCGAAGAGACGACTGCTGAAAAGCATTTGGCATATCGTTTTATAGTAGATAATTATAAAAAAAGTCAGGAATTAATTAAGTATGCCATTGATTTAGGTGCTTTGCTTATTTATAATGACGCTTCTTATTCTGAAGGTTTTGTACATATTATTACTACTAAATTAACAGATAAACAAAGGCGTGATTTGGTGGTTTTTGCAAGTTTTCGAAATATTCATCTGGATAATATGGAAACTTTTAAATCAAATGGAAATTACGACTTAGGTTCCACCCACTATAAATCAATTTTTGTTCCCAAAATCGTCGTAGTTATTGATCCAGCAAACGACGTAAATCAACAGGGCGAACTAGCTTATTTTTTAACTCAGAAATACGGATTTAAGCCTTCATTCATCCCTTCGACTCAGTTATTCAAATCGAATTTATTTAATTATACGCACATTATTTATCCCGATGGCAAGCATTCTGCGTTATCTACTACGAATTCAATTCTATTAAATGATTGGGTGAAGAAAGGTGGGAAATTGATCTTGATGGAAAGTGCTCGTAAGATTTTGGAGGACAAAGATTTAGTGGTGAAAGAAGATACCGCTAAACATACCTCAACTTATGCGATGCGTGAAAGAGCTGAATTGTCTAATACCACTTCAGGGAATATGCTGCAAGTGGAAGTGGAAAAGACACATCCTTTGGCCTTCAGAATTAACGATTCATCAATCTATATTCTAAATCAAGTGAGTGAGTTCGTTAAGCTTCCTAAGGATTTTACTCCTGTTTTAAAAACTTCTTCCAAGCCGAATATGATGGGCTTTGTAGGAGCTAATAAGAAAGCTCAACTAGCTAATTCTTTATTGTTAGGCGTTAAGGAAGTGGATAAAGGTAAAATCATCTGGTTCGGCTTCAATCCCCTATTTCGCGCGATTCCGAATCAAGGTCAAACCATATTTGAAAACTGTTTTTTATACGCTGAATTCTAATGAAAAGATTTACTCTCCTATTTGCCTTTTTTAGTTTTACGGTACTAGCTCAAAAGGCTATCCCTGTTTACCCTATTCCATCGGCTAAGCAACTCGCTTGGGCTGACCTAGAGTATTACGGCTTCATTCATTTTAATATGAATACGTTTACGAATGTGGAATGGGGCGAGGGTAAGGAAAATCCCTCCTCTTTCAATCCGAGTGCATTAGATTGTAATCAGTGGGCTAGAATTGCGAAGAAAGCAGGTATGAAAGGACTGATTTTGACGGCCAAACATCATGATGGATTTGCGCTTTACCCTTCTAAATATACAACACATTCAGTAGCTAAATCACCTTGGAAAAATGGGAAAGGCGATGTGGTAAAAGAATTGTCGGAAGCGTGTAAAAAATATGGTTTGAAGCTCGGGATCTATTTATCTCCATGGGATCGTTTTCATCCAGCTTATGGTACGGATAACTATAATCAGGTGTATGCCAAAATGCAGCAGGAATTATTGACGAACTATGGACCTATATTCGAATTTTGGTACGATGGGGCTAACGGTGAAGGTCCGAATGGCAAGAAGCAAGTGTATGACTGGCCACTATTTCATTCTATGGTTACGAAGTACCAACCGAATGCAGTTCAATTTTCTGACGCTGGTCCAGACATTCGTTGGGTAGGTAATGAAAGAGGTTATGGATACGATACGATGTGGAGCCCTATTTTACGCGATAAGATCTATCCTGGGTGTCCTGATTTTGACAATTATAGAAATGGTCAAGAGAATGGAACTCATTGGGTTTCACCTGAAGTGGATGTTTCTATTCGACCAGGTTGGTATTACCATCCAGAACAAGACGATAAAGTGAAGACACCTGATTCTTTATTAAAAATTTATGCGGCTTCTGTAGGGCGTAACGCTAACCTTTTGTTGAATATTCCAGTGGATACCCGTGGCTTGATTCATGAGAATGATTCGGCTTCTTTGATAGGATTTGCCACTATTCGTACAAAGTCGTTAGTGAATCTTTTAATGGGCAATTCAAGTAATCCCTTATTTGATGGTAAAAATTCGACCTATTGGATGGCTTCTTTAAAAAAGAATGATATTCAGGTTGATTTGAAAACACCACAAAAAGTGAATACCATCATGCTACAAGAACCAATTGCCTTAGGACAACGTGTGAGTAGTTTCGAATTGGAATTAGTTGATGAATTGGGGAATAAGGAAGTGATAAAAGCAGGCACGGTAGGCCACAAGCGAATGATTACTTTCAAGGAGAGGAAACTAAAAAGCTTCCAAATTAGATTTACGTCTTCGCGAGGAACCGTATTGATATCTAATTTAGAAGCTTATCGATTTATTTCAACACGTAACGAACCGCTTTTCCAGTAAAGGTAAAGCCACTAGCAGTTTGTGTGCTGTAAACAGAATACTTAACGTCAATCAGGGCAGTTGCGCCTAATTCTTTCGCTTTTTCGACCATCTGCGTTAGAATTTCCTGCTTTTTATCCTGATGATTGCCTCGATAAAGCATTTTGCCATTTTGGGTTTGCTTATCCTCTAACGGAACCTCTCCAGACATTTTGATCGTTTCAATGTCCTCGTAGCTTTGCTTCGGATGATCATTAAAATACACGACGTCAATGTCGTATTTCACAGGAATTTCAAAGCCTAAACCATCATGGCGCTCTACACCCCCATTCTTAAAGTCATTTGAGTAATAGGTAGACGGTTTAATGTTTTTAGAACAACCGAACACGGATAACACAAGAAGAAGCTTACATGCTTTCTGAATCATAGATTAATACTTTATCCCAAAGGTGGGCACAGTCTTTTATAAATTCTAAATGGATAGGTGCCGTTTGATAATAATCATGCCCTTTCTCCTCCTCAAATGTAGTTAACAAGCAATAATCGTAGGAACGATCAATTACTGGACGATCCGTATTAGCGGGTTTACCTACGCTAAATACATCTACTGTTTCTACATCAGCAAGAGATTGAACCCCAGCTTCAAAAAGTGCGATATCTTCTGCACTTAAACCTTTTTTTAACCAAAAATTAACAACGTGTACAAACATAATTTTATTTATTTAATCCTTCTTGTGAACTAATTTGAGCTAATTTTTTTCCTAATTCAGCAGAGGCACTAGCTAATGGCATACGAACTTGAGCGCCAAACAAACCCTGATTCTCTAATAATTTCTTTACTCCTACGGGGTTCCCTTCTTCGTATAAGAAAGGATCGATGGTCAGGAATTTGCCTAAAACTTTAGAAGCAGCTTTAAAGTCCCCTTCTAGCGCCTGATGAATCATTGCTGTAAATTGTTGAGGGAAAGCGTTAGCAATAACGGACATAACACCCACTCCACCGATCGAGATAATCGGTATGGCTTGCACATCATCTCCTGAAATTAACAAGAAATCGGAGGGTTTGTGATAAGCAATTTCCATACATTGTTCAATGATGCAAGATGCTTCCTTAATTCCTATTATATTTTTATGTTCAGCTAGTTTTAAAACTGTTTCGGCCGACATATTTATACCAGTTCTTCCTGGTATATTGTACATAATTACGGGTACAGGACAAGCATCTGCAATGGCTTCATAATGAGCTATTACACCTCTAGCGCTTGGTTTATTGTAATAAGGACAAACGGATAAAATCGCATCAATTCCTTCAAAGGACGTTTGCTTGATTTGATTTATTACTGAATCTGTATTGTTCCCTCCTAATCCATAAACGATGGGAAGGTTCTTAGCGTTAGCTTTTTGAATCGTAGCAACAATTTGCTTTTTCTCATCTGCTGTCGTGGTTGCAGATTCACCAGTTGTACCTTGAACCACTAAATAATCAACACCTCCGTTGCTCACGTGTTGAATTAACTTCGTTAGTCCGTCCCAATTAATAGAACGATCCTCGTTCATTGGAGTAACTAGAGCTGGCGCAACGCCATGGAATTTAGCTAATGATTGCATATTTAAGAAAGAAGGGCTAAAAATTCGTCCTCCGAAATAATTGGTATGGAAAGTGAATTTGCTTTTTCTAGTTTAGCTGGACCCATATTTTCACCAGCCACTAGGTAATCTAATTTAGCAGAAATACTGGAAACGACTTTTCCGCCGTTAGCGATGATTTTTGCTTTAAGCTCATCTCTATCGAAATGATTAAATACACCTGAAATTACGAAACTTTTACCTTCTAAGGCCGTTGTTTCCAAAACTATTTCACTTATTTCTTCGGAAAATTGAACTCCTGAGCTTTTAAGACGTTCGATGATCTCCAAGTTCTGTGGTTTTGAAAAATACTCTAACACGCTTAAGGCAATACGCTCCCCTATTTCTGGAATGGCTATTAATTCATCTAAAGTAGCACTTATAAGGTTATCAAGTGAATGATAATGTAAGACTAATTTCTCTGCAATAGTTGCCCCTACGTGGCGAATTCCCAAGCCAAATAATACTTGACGGAAAGGAATGCCTTTTGATTTCTCTATACTAAAAAGAATATTTTGAATAGATTTAGCTTGAAAGCCGTCTAATCCTAAAAATTTCTCAGCGCTTAAATCATATAGGTCTGCCACATTAGATACAATGCCTTTTTCAAATAATACATCAACCGTTTCCGTACCTAAGTTCTCTATATTTAAGGCTTTACGAGCAATGAAGTGCTCCAATTTGCCTTTAATTTGAGGAGGACATCCGGAATCATTTGGACAATAATGGTTTGCTTCTCCTTCTTGCCGAATTAATTCAGTAGCACAAGAAGGGCAATGAGTAGGGAATACAAAAACTTCACCCTGCTTTCTTGCAGATATATCTACACCGGTGATTTTAGGAATAATTTCGCCCCCTTTTTCAATAAAAACGGTATCGCCTTCCCGTAAATCAAGACGTTCCATTTCATTAGCATTGTGAATGGAAGCCCGTTTTATGACTGTCCCAGCTAAGTAAACTGGTGAAAGGTTGGCCACAGGAGTAACGTTACCAGTTCTTCCTACTTGGTAAGCAATAGAAACGATTTTAGTACGCGCTATTTCAGAGGGGTATTTGAATGAAATTGCCCAACGAGGTGATTTGGCCGTAAATCCTAAACGTTCTTGTTGACCAAAATCATTTACTTTTATGACTATCCCATCTGTATTTAAAGGCAGATCATTTCTCTTCTCTGCCCAATCGGAGATGTAGGTAATTACGTCATCGATAGAAGCACATACGCGATACGTCTGCGAAACGCTAAAACCAACTGATCTTAAATGTTCTAAAGCCTCAGAGTGACTATTAAATGGATTTTCATTCCCTAAGTAGGAATATATAAAACATTCCATTTCCCTTCGTGCGACTTCAGCAGAATCCTGCATTTTAAAGGTTCCAGATGCGGCGTTACGCGGATTAGCTAAGGGTTGATCTCCTTTAGCTACTTTTGCTGCGTTGATTCTATCAAAGGAAGTGATAGGCATATAACCTTCCCCTCTAATCTCATAGCTAGCCGGTAACAGCGTTGAATTTACTCGGATGGGTAAACTTTTAATTGTCTTTACATTAGCGGTTATATCATCCCCTCTCGAACCATCTCCCCTAGTAACACCTTTTTGTAATACCCCATTTGTATACCAAAATGATAGCGCCACACCATCAAATTTCAGCTCACAAACGTATTCAAAAGATTCCCCCTCCAAACCTTTTTTAACCCGCTCATCAAAATCACGCAAATCAGTTTCACTATACGTATTTCCTAAAGATAACATAGGAAATTGATGTGTAACAGACTTGAATTCTTTCGTAATTGTTCCGCCTACTTTTTGTGTAGGACTGTCGGAACGCGCAAAAAGAGGATTTTTCAGTTCTAATTGAATTAATTCAGCGAGCAATTGGTCGAATGCTTGATCCGAAATTATACTTTCATTATTCTGATAATATGACTCATTATAAAGATTGATTTTCTCTATGAGTTCATTCATCCGCTGATTAATATCCATAATCGAAATTAAAACTTAATTCAATTGGAATCAAGCGGGAAACAAGGTTTAGGAATATTTTATACCTTTGTATATGAGAAATTTGATCATTGCCCCCTCGGTTTTAGCTTGTGATTTTTTGAACATAGGTTCAGAAGTACAAATGTTGAATGAATCTGCAGCAGAGTGGATTCACATTGACGTGATGGATGGGGTATTTGTACCTAATATTTCTTTTGGATTTCCTGTCTTAGAAGCGATAAATAAAGTAGCTACTAAGGTTTTAGATGTTCATTTAATGATCGAGAAGCCAGAACAGTATATTTCTACTTTTGCCAAAGCTGGAGCTAAAGTTATCACTGTTCATTTTGAAGCTTGTCCACATATTCATCGTACGATTCAACAAATTAAAGATACAGGTTGCTTAGCCGGTGTGGCTATTAATCCTGGAACGCCAGTGGAAGTATACCAAGACATCATTGCTGACTTAGATTTAGCCTTGATCATGTCAGTGAATCCGGGATTTGGAGGTCAAAAATTCATCCCAAAGGCAATTAATAAAACTAAGCGTTTAGCTGAAATGGCTGCAGAAGCTGGTAATACTACTTTAAAGATTGAAATCGATGGTGGTGTTACTATGGCAAATGCAGCAGATTTATACCAAGCTGGAGCTACTGTTTTAGTCGCAGGAAGCTTTGTTTTTGCTTCCGCTGATCCTAAAGCTACCATTACGGAATTATTGTCTGTAGCGAACTAATCAGATGGGTGTAAGAATCTTCATCTTGTTGATTTTTGTTTCTACCCTTACTTTCGCCCAAAAAGTTAGATGGGCGTCCCAAGTTATTGCTGTTTCTAGTGAATACAAAGATCCTTTGTTAGGAAGAGAATTTAGAGCCTTACATGCTCTTGGAAAGCCTAGTAAATACCCTAAAATGTCTGCTAGCCCTAGTGCTTGGCAAACTATGACCGCTGATAGTCCGGATGGAGAATATCTTTTAGTTGGATTTGATACGACTATGGCTGTAAAACAAATTGCCATTTTTGAAAACTATGGAGCGGGAAGTATTACCTCAGTAGATGGTTTAGATCAGAATAATAAGATTTATCCATTACGCACATTTTCACCGGCTTATAATACAGCTGGTTCTCAAGTAACAACCATACGCCTACCCACTAAAACAAGTTTTAAATTAAAGGGATTAAAGATATCTTTTAATTCATTACGTGTGAAGGGCTATTCTCAAATTGATGCTATCGGAATCTCGGATAGCGATGAGCCTATTGAATCCTCACTTAAATTGACCTCTGATGCTAATGCTTATTTAGCTCGGGAAAATCTAGGTAACGCAATTAATTCTAAGTTTAATGAGATTTGTCCAGTAGTAAGTCCTGATGGCCAAAAACTTTATTTTACCCGTTGGAAGCACCCGGAAAATTTAGGGACTAACAAAAACCAGGACATTTGGGTATCTAATTGGCAATCTGACCGAACGTGGTCTAAAGCTAGTCTTTTCCCCGCTCCTATCAATAATGACGAAAACAACGCGGTTTGCGGCATTACACCTAATGGAAAGACCTTATTGTTAAATAATGTCTACGGTAAAGATGGTACAATGGAGAAAGGTGTCTCCTTTTCCTTTTTGTTACGAACGGGAGAATGGAGTTTCCCAAAAGCATTAAAAATACTCAACTTTAAAAATAAGTCAGAGTTTTCAGAATATACTTTAGCTCCTAATGGGAAAGTTCTTTTGATGACCACCGAAACAAAAGATTCTTACGGAGGTAAAGATATATATGTTTCCTTCCTTAACTCGGATGATACCTGGTCTGAACCTAAGAATATTGGACCAGTTGTGAATAGCGGTGAAGCTGAATCTACACCTTTTATTGCCCCTGACGGAGTAACCGTGTATTTTTCTTCCAGTGGTCATATAGGATACGGTAATAATGATATCTTTTTATCTCGTCGCTTAGATGATACGTGGCAAAATTGGACTGGACCAGAAAATTTAGGTCCTATTGTTAATACGCCACAGTGGGATGGTTATTTTTCAGTCTCAGCTAAAGGGGATTTTGCCTATTTTAGTTCAACAGAAAACTCAGTAGGAGCTGAAGATATTTTCCGAATAAAAATACCGGAGAAGGCGAAGCCATTGACACTTATACAGATGACTGGTCAAGTAATTAATCAAAAGACGAAGGAGAATATGGCGGCTCGTATTTTGATTAAATCAAAAGTTAATCCCTCTGATACGCTTTCAATTGATTATGATCCTTATGTAGGGGATTATAGTTTTATGTGGCCTGCTAAAAAGCCTTTTACCATTCAGGTTAAGAAGTCGGGCTATTTTTCTAAAGTAGAAAGCTTTGACCTAAGTCAAGAGAAGAATTTTGTACTTGTTAATCGGAATTTCTTCCTTCAAACGGTTGAAAAGAACAAAGCGATTTCCTTTGCTAATGTAAGTTTTGATCAAGGTAAAGCAGAATTAAAACCTGGATTTGAAATTGAATTAGAGAAAGTGATAGCTATTCTGTCTGAAAATGGGCAATATCAATTATTACTTGAAGGGCATACAGATAACCAAGGAGATTGGAATGATAATCTGAGATTATCTCTTGAAAGAGTGGAGAATGTAAAAGCTTATTTAGTTTCTAAAGGAGTAGAGGCTGGCCGTATACAAACTAAAGGATGGGGCGGTTCTAAGCCTTTAGCCAATAACCTTTTAGAAGAAACACGTAAGAATAATAGGCGAGTTGAATTCACGCTAATTCCGATAGAATAAAAAAAAGAGGGAATCGCTCCCCTCCTTTCTCTAACTCAACCTTAAAATTATAATAACACGATTAAACTCTTGATGATTGCCGTTAAACGGACAGCATCTAAGATTCTAGCTTCCGTAGCTCCGTGATTCTTCACTGATTGCTCATGGGAAGTAACACACATTTCACAACCATTGATGGCTGATACTGTTAAGCTGGCTAATTCAAAAAATTCCTTTCCTAATACGGGATTCATCATGATGGACATACGAATTCCGGCAGGCGCCGTGTTATAATATTCTTTATCTACGAAGTGCTTAAATCGATAAAAAATATTATTTGCATTTAATAAGGATACCAAAGCATGAATTTCATTGATTTCAGCCTCAGTCGCTCCTTTTTGAAGAGCTAATTCAGTTAATGAATCAATGGTTCTCGTATGCTTTTGATTGACAGATACTGCCAAAGCCAAAAGCAATGCTTCTTTTTCATTCAATGTTTGAGCGCGCAACGCATTCGAAACATTTATTTTAAGATCCTTGATATAGCGGTGATCTGCAGCATCTAAGGTATCTAAAAGGGCAAACGATTCTGTAGCAGGGATATTTATCTCTGCTAATAAGTTGTCTTTAGTCTCACTCATGATATTGGATTTAAATAGCCCCAGGGAAAACCTGGGGCTAAAGAATAATTATAAAGTAGCGTCGCCTTTTTTCCAGTTACATGGACAAAGTTCATCTGTTTGTAAAGCGTCTAAAACACGCAATACTTCGTCTACATTACGACCTACTGATAAATCATTAGCACATACCCAACGTACGATTCCGTCTTGGTCAGCAATATAAGTAACACGGTAAGCTACTTTCTCGCCTTCTAATAAGATACCTAAGTCTTCAGCTAAACTTTTTGACGTATCTGCAAGCATTGGGAATTTTAAACCACGTAAATCATCATGATCTCTTCTCCAAGCTGCGTGTACGAATTCAGAATCAGTACTAGCACCGATTAATACAGCATCGCGATCAGAAAAATCAGTCGCACGGCGGTTGAATTCAGCGATTTCTGTAGGGCAAACAAAAGTAAAATCTTTTGGCCACCAGAACATTACTAACCATTTACCGTCTTTCTTGTGATCTTCTGAAGTAATTGTTGCGAATTCTTTTCCTTGCTCTAAAGAAACGACTGCCGTTTTTGAAAATGTAGGAAATTGGCTTCCTAAACCTAACATGTGATTTGCCATTGTATGTATTTATTTTTGTTCTTATTAAACTATAATGCAAATATCGATTGAAAAGTTATATTAGTCAAATCTATATTTTCTATATTTGTATAGTTTTAAACTATATATGACTATAACGCAATTAGAATACATTGTTGCCTTAGCTGATTTGCAAAGTTTCTCCAAAGCAGCTGATTTTTGTTGTGTTTCTCAACCATCTTTGAGTATGCAAGTGCAAAAATTAGAGGATGAGTTAAACATGACCTTGTTTAATCGTAAAGCCAAACCTCTACAACCCACTCTAGAGGCGAGAGATATACTAACTAAAGCAAGAGCTATTCTAAATGAAAGCAATTCCATCCTATCTCTTTCTAAAGGTTGGGCGAATCAAGTGAGTGGCTTCGTTTCTATCGGGGTTATTCCTACGATTGCCCCCTATTTAATGCCAAAGTTTTTGGCTGATTTTCAATTAAAGTTCCCAGAATTATCTATTAGTATTTCAGAAACGACAACCGCTACTATTAAAAAAGGAATCCAAGATGGTAAAATCGATATTGGTATTTTAGTAACTCCGTTACATGATAATTTAGTTGAAATTCCCCTCTACTATGAGGAGTTGTTTTTGTATTCTAACGTTTGGGAAGACAATGGAGCTAAATTAAAATCGACACTTGATCCTACTAAACTATGGTTATTAGAAGAAGGTCACTGTTTAAGTAGTCAGGTTAACTCCATCTGCAATTTGCCTTCAGGGACATTCCTTGGAAACAAAATGACCTATCAAACTGGAAGTATGGAGACGATTGTTCGTTTAGCAGACCAGGGTTTTGGCCAAACAATCATACCACAAATGTTCGTCGATTACCTGGATCCTAAATTGAAGGAAAAAGTGTATACTTTGCCTGATCCAAAACCAGTGAGGGAAGTAGCCTTAGTGCATAGCCACTCCTATTCAAGAAAAGCTATTATTAAAGCTTTAGAATTAGAAATTTTGGCTCATATACCTGATTCATGGAAACATGCACAAGAACGTAATATTATCCCCATATAGCCTTTGCCTTTGCGCTTGACATTAAGGGTCTTAAAAAGAGTAAGCTAGCTCCAAAAACAAAAACTAGCACCAAAATACTGATACGCATATTACCGGTTAATTGGATAATAAGGCCAAACATAAACGTTCCTATAACCGTTGACATACGGTCACAAACGTCATAGAAGCTAAAATAGGATGCCGTATCCTTCTCCCCTTTAGGACATAATTTCGCATACGATGCGCGGCTATTAGATTGAATTCCCCCCATCACAAAGCCAATGGCCGTAGCTAATAAATAGAAATTAAATTGAGAAGTAACTGTATACGCATAGGCGCATACAAACATCCATATAATTACAATTAAGCCTAACGCCTTTATATTCCCTATCCAACCTGATAAACGTGCGCACACATAAGCGCCGGGTATGGCAACTAATTGAATTAATAGGATCGTTATAATTAGAGCATCCTCTGGTAGATGCAATTCTTGACTTCCGAATATGGCTCCTAAATACATCACCGTTTGGGCTCCCATATTAAATAGGAAAAAACTCATCAAGAAATTCTTTATCTCCCTGTTAGCTGTGACTTCTTTAAAAACCTTTTGTAATTCCTTAAATCCACCCAACCACCATTTATTCGTGTCTTTAACCTTTGCTACTGAATCAGGTAAATAGTGTAATGGTATTTGCGCAAATAATAACCACCACAATCCTACCGTTAAAAAGGATATTCGAGCAGCCATTTCGCCCCCTATTCCGCCATACCATTCTGGTTTTAATAGCATGGTAAGGTTTTGAACTAATAAGATAACGGAGCCTATATAACCTAATGTGAAACCTTTCGCACTTAACCGGTCAAACCTATCTGGTGTGGCTATTTCTGGCAAAAAACTATTATAGAAAACCATACTTCCACCCCAGCCTATAATAGACAGCAGGAAGCCAATGGTTCCAATGTAATAATGTCCTTTACTGAAAAAGAACAAAGCAATACAACTCAATGAGCCTAAATAACAAAAGAAGCGCATGAAACTCTTCTTCGAACCTGTATAATCCGCTATTCCAGAAAGAAAAGGCATTAATAAAGTTAATGTTAAAAAGGCAAGTGAAATGGAATAAGAGAATACCACCGTATTACTTAATTCAAATCCAAGTATGGATATAATCCCAGGTGTATCACTTCCTAGCGTAATGGCTGCTGAAGGAAAATAAATAGGAAAAATCGCTGAAGTAATCGTTAACGAATGAACTGAATTTGCCCAGTCATAAAAAGCCCAGGCATTCATTGTTTTCGGATTATTCAGTTTTTGCTCCATTAAAATAGCCCTAACTGTTCCCCAGTTGGTGGATTTTTGATTTCAAAAGGTATCTCTTCTATTTCTTCTATCTCTTTCTCTGGCTGAATCTCCTCTCCCTTTTCTTCTGGAAAATTAATAACAAATTCAGGTTCGTCTGATGTTTCGATATTAGCTACATCGTCCTCCTCATCCACTACTTCAGAAACCGTGCTAGTATCGTCGTCGTCCTCTACTGGTTCTGGTGTTGATTGAATGGCAGCAGGTGCTTCATCTTCTGTTTCCAGGAAGGAAACTTCCACTAATTTAGGATAATTTAATTTGCTACCTAGCGCTTTCCAACCTCTTACTTCTGCTATATCCTCAATTGGGATGATTTCTAATTCGTTCGTCTTGCCATCTGGTTTATGCTTTATCTGCACATTGGGGGTATAATTATCAGTAATAGCAATCAATTTACTCGCTTTATGATCCGAAATAAACAGAAATTTCTTATCTAATGAAGTGGTCTCTAAATGGAAGCGTTTGATTAGGTAGGTTTTATTAGATCCATCAAAATATACAGCAGAAATAATAGCTAGTGGCTCAAATTTCTTTAAATACTTAATTTCTTCAGCTGGATAACGATTCGTTAGCTCAAAATTGGTTAATTCATAATTACCTGAAGAATAGATAGCTAAAATACTATCATTGGGTTCAAAATTGCCAATATGATCACCATGCCCATCTCTGTTTAAACGCCCTATGGTAGGGTCATACCAGATATTAACTCCTCCTAGTGTAGATACACCTGCCGATTTCATAGTAATCTTCCGAACAGGATATTTAGTTAGCATATTACCTAAAGACTCGCGACCCTTAATGGCTAATTTGGCAAAATCATAATCAAATTGCTTGATTTTAGCTGTGCAATTAGCCGTTAGACTTATTTGTATCACTTCCGCTTCTCCATTTTCATTAGCTGAGAAATAGGTAAGTTTAGATTTAGCATTATCGCTACTCACTTTATATTCTCGATCTCTTGTGACCGAAGTTACCTTAAAGCGTTTAACATAGGAGGTTCCTGATTTTCCATCGAGGTATACAACATTATACACCTTTCGATCATCATTTTTCTTGAATACAGAGCAATAAAGAATATCACGACCCACAAAGACTTTTTCTTGCACTTTCGTGACAACACAGGTTCCATTCGAACGGAAGACAATGATATCATCGATATCAGAGCATTCCATAACATATTCGTCCTTCTTTATACCATATCCCACGAAACCATCTTCGCGGTTGACATATAGTTTTTGGTTAGCGGCTGCAACAACGGTGGCAGAAATCGTATTGAAATTTTTAATTTCAGTTTTACGTTCCCTTCCCTTACCATATTTGACTAATAAGTTTTTAAAATAATCGATCGCATACCGTATCAAGTTCGCTAAATGATCTTCCACCTCCGCTAATTCGTCTAAAAGACGTTTCATTAATTCGTCTGCTTTAAAGCTGTCAAACTTCGAAATACGCTTAATTCGAATTTCTAATAACTTTAAAATATCCTCTTCCGTTATCTCCCGGTAAAAATCTTTTTTAAAGGGATCTAATCCTTTATCTACTGTTTGAATGACTAACTCAAATGTTTCGCACTCTTCAATATCTCGGTAAATTCTATTTTCAATGAAGATTTTTTCCAAAGAACTAAATAGAACTTTCTCCATTAATTCACTCTTGCGTATTTCTAATTCTTGACGCAATAAGTCCACTGTTTGATTAGTAGAAACGCGTAGTATTTCTCCCACACCTACGAAGTGTGGTTTGTCCTGAATAATGACACAAGCATTAGGTGAAATGGATACTTCACAATCAGTAAAGGCATATAAAGCATCAATCGTAACATCTGGAGATATACCTGGCGCTAATTGGATCTGTATCTCTACATCTTTAGCTGTATTATCTATGACCTTTTTAATCTTAATTTTTCCTGTATCATTCGCCTTAATAATGGAATCAATCAAGGACGTTGTTGTGGTGGTATACGGGATTTCAGTAATAACCAGCGTTTTCTTATCTAATTCATCTATTTTAGCTCTTATGCGAATCTTACCACCACGTAAACCGTCGTTATAATTCGTCGCATCCATCATGCCGCCTAAAAGGAAATCAGGATAAAGCTCTACTTTCTTGTTATTTAATATATCGATGGAAGCCTGAATAATTTCACAGAAATTATGCGGCATAATCTTCGTTGCAAGACCTACCGCGATACCCTCTACTCCCTGAGCTAATAATAGCGGGAATTTAATGGGCAATGTAACAGGCTCTCTCTTACGACCATCGTAAGACATTTGCCATTCTGTGGTTTGGTTATTAAATACAACGTCTGCCGCAAAATTGGATAAACGAACTTCAATATAACGAGCAGCTGCTGCACTATCTCCCGTACGGTTATCGCCCCAGTTACCTTGACAATCAAATAAGAGTTCTTTTTGGCCTAAATTAACAATGGCATCGTTTATAGACGCATCGCCATGTGGGTGATACTGCATCGTCTGGCCGATGACATTAGCGACTTTATTAAAACGGCCATCATCCATTTCCTTCAACGCATGCAGAATGCGACGCTGAACAGGTTTTAAACCATCTTCTACGGCTGGAACCGCTCTCTCTAAAATAACGTAAGAAGCATATTCTAAGAACCAATTCTCATACATCCCTGCTACCGCAATCTGATTCTGTAGTGCGCCGTCCGCTGATTCACTCATGTTATTATTTGGCTAATTTTCTTCCCCATGGAAGAGTTGGTACATAATTAAAGCTGTGGCCCCCCAAATCATATTTCCTTCAAATTTAAAGGAGGGACTTAGGATCTTATTTCCATCGTAGCTAACCTCAAAAGGAATGATATTAGCTGGATCTTGAAAGAACGACACAGGTATTTCAAAAATACGATTTATTTCTCTTTTATTTAAATCGTATGTCAGCTTTTTATTCAAGTGAATCGAAAAAGCGGTAATCCAATAATTGGACACATGAATCCAATGTTCTGTTAAGTAAATTAATTCTTGATGATTAATCTCCACTCCTATTTCTTCCAATACTTCTCGGGCAGCAGTCTCCCGTAAATCCTGATCAGATAGATCCATTTTACCTCCTGGTAAAGCCATTTGGCCACTATGGTGTCCATCATATTCATTTCTTTCGATAATAATAAGGTATGGTTCTAGTAAAGGTTCCTCTACGATAAGCACAACCACCGCAGCTTGCTTAGCCTGTTCTTTTATCTCCGGTTTCTGAAGTATAATTTGATATAATTGCTTAAAATGTAGAAATTCTGTCATGACTAAAATGAATTAGCAATTGACTCGGAACAGCGAATTCCATCTAAAGCAGCAGACATAATACCACCCGCATATCCTCCTCCTTCTCCACAAGGATAAAGACCTTTTACCTGAGGATGTTCTAGCGTTTCCTTGTCTCTAGGTATTTTAACTGGGGAGGACGTTCGGCTTTCTAAACCTATAATTTGACCTAGATTAGAGGAGAAACCAGGTATTTTTTTATTGAAATCTTGAAATCCTTGAACTAAGGGTACAGATATATAATCAGGTAAAAATTCCCGCATTTCGCCAGGTTCTAAACCAGGAACATAACTGGTGGGATGTGAACTTTTACTCGCTTTACCTTGTATGAAATCGAGGGTATATTGAGAGACTGCTTTTTGGGATCCTCCTACTAAACTTCCAGCTTTCTGTTCTAATTCTTCTTGCAATTGCATACCAGCTAAAGCCCCAAATTCTTTATATCGCGCTAAATCTTCATTCACAATACTTACCACAATCCCAGAATTGGCATATTTAGAATCTCGCCTAGATGGAGACATGCCATTAACAACTACTTGATTGGGTGAAGTAGCAGAGGGTACAATAAAACCTCCTGGACACATACAAAAGGAGAATACGCCCCTTTGTACCCCTTCGTAAGTACTTTGAGTAACTAAACTAAAACTTGCTGGAGGTAAGAATTCCGGTCGCTTATTTACTTTGTATTGTGCTTGATCGATAAAGGATTGCTGGTGTTCAATTCGTACTCCGATTGCAAACGGTTTAGCCTCAATTGCCACTCCTTTATCTTGTAATAATTGAAATATATCACGAGCTGAATGTCCTGTAGCTAATAATAATCTATCTGCCAAAAATTCTATTTCGTTATTACACAAAACACCTTTGATGGAATTATGTTCAATGAAGAAATCTGTTACCCGGTGATTAAAATGAACTTCTCCGCCTGCCGCAATGATAGCATCACGCATGGAGGCGATAATACCTGGTAATTTATTCGTTCCGATATGAGGATGAGCTTCAAATAAAATATCACTGTGTGCTCCATGAGCCACAAACGTTTCTAAAACACTTTTGATATCACCTCGTTTCGTACTTCTAGTATATAATTTCCCATCGGAATAAGTACCAGCTCCGCCTTCACCAAAACAATAATTAGAATCTGAATCAACTATATTAAATCGATTAATTGCAGCTAAATCCCGTCTTCTTTCTCTAACATCTTTTCCTCTTTCTAGGATGATTGGCTTAATTCCTTTTTTAATTAAATCAATGGCAGCAAATAAACCGGCAGGACCAGACCCGATAATGAGTACTTTTTTTGCATTTTTCTTTACTGCTGGCAATAGTGAAGAAAGAGTGAAATCGTGTTCTTTCTCATAGAAGCCAATACGAAGATTCACTTTGATTTGACGACTTCTAGCGTCTATTGACCTTTTTTCTATTCGATATTTCGTAGTAGCCATGAAATCAGCCCCCATTTCAGCTGTTAAAAATTCAGCTAATACTTCTGGGGAATTGGCAATTTCAGGGCTAAGAACAAAATCTCTTTGGTCAATCATACAAGTATTTTGTGCAAATTTACGAATCTATTTTTACTATTTCGGATGAATAAGCTAAGCTCAGAAGTTTCCCCCTATTTATTGCAACATAAGAATAACCCGGTTCATTGGGAACCCTGGGGTCAGGAAGCTTTAGAACGAGCTAAAAATGAAGATAAACCTATCTTAGTTAGTATTGGGTATGCAGCTTGCCACTGGTGCCATGTGATGGAACATGAATCGTTTGAGAATGACGAGGTGGCTGCCATAATGAATAAATACTTTATTAACATTAAAGTAGATCGCGAAGAGCGTCCTGATGTGGATATGGTCTACATGGAAGCCTTGCATCAAATGGGTTTAAATGGTGGATGGCCATTAAATGTTTTTTTGATGCCAGACCAAAAGCCGTTTTACGGAGGCACCTATTTCAAGCGAGTTAATTGGATGCAGATTCTACTTTCCATTCAGGA
>CAMDSI010000010.1 GCA_945906915.1 Spirosoma fluviale
CAAGAGATTTTGCAAGCGGTTTTCCGTACGGATGTGCGTGCCTTAGTAGCTCAAGCGCGTCTAGAATTAGGAGGCGCTTTGGATCCGATTGCTTTGTTCCGTGAGGAGAAAATGCGCGATCAATTAATTAAATCACGTGGAGCTAAAACCGTAGCGACTGGATTATGATCTATGAGTATTAAAACACCTGTCATTGCTGTATTTGACATAGGGAAGACAAATAAAAAGGTTTTTCTCTGGTCGACTGCGTTTGAGGTGGTGTTCGAAAAGCAACAGCATTTCACCGAGATCGTGGATGAGGATGGTTTTGCGTGCGAGGATCTTTCTGCTTTGCAGCAATGGATTGTGTCCACTTTTACGGAGATCTGCCAAATGCCCGAATTCGAACTAATCGGCTTGAATTTCTCGGCTTATGGTGCCTCTTTTGTCTATGTCGATCGCATGGGAGAGCCTGTGGCTCCTTTATATAATTATTTAAAGCCTGTTTTAACGCCTTTTCCTTATGCAGATTATGGGGGAGAAGGGGAATTTGCTCGCAAGACTGCATCACCTATTTTAGGTAATCTAAATTCGGGATTGCAAGTTTATGCTGCTTCATTCCAGGCTTTCTGGCCGGAGGTTTTTAAAGCTTTACATTTTCCTAATTACCTAGCGTCCTTATTTACGGGAAAACTTTTTTCTGAAATAACATCCATTGGATGCCATACGGCACTTTGGGATTTTGATTTAGGTCAATACCATCCTTGGGTGTCTGCGATGGAAGATCGCTTAGCTCCCATTTCAAGGGAAACATGTATTGAAATAGATGGAATACATTATGGCTTAGGGCTACATGATTCTTCGGCGGCTTTAGTACCTTATTTGCGCAGCATGTCAGCCGGTTTTGTGCTTTTGTCAACTGGTACCTGGTGCATTGCGATGCATCCGTTTAATGAATTTCCATTAACAGCTCACGAATTAGCGAACGATGTCTTGTGTTATCTGCAGCCAAACGGCAAAGCAGTGAAGTCCTCTCGATTATTCGGTGGACACTTTCATGATGAGCAAGTGGCGCGAATGGAGGGTCATTTTGGAGGTTCTTTCCAGGATTTGCGGTTTTCGGAGCGCGTTTTTTCTTTATCTAGTTCTTTTTCGACCGTTTTTGAATCTGGTTTCGCAGCGCGCGATCTGAATGATTTTTCTGATTTAGCTTCGGCCTATGATCAATTCATGGTAGATTTGGTAGGTCAACAAATCTTTAGCTTAAACCTGCTTTTTAAAGACGCCCCTGTCAAACAATTACTTGTGGATGGCGGTTTTAGTAAAAATGAATGGTATATGCGTTTATTAGCGCATGCTTTTCCAGAGATGGAGATTTATGCCGCTGAGGTGGCGCAAGCCAGTGCTTTAGGTGCTGCCTTACTGGTTTATCAGGGAGATGTGCCAAACAATTTAATTCAATTGAAAAGATATTAACATGCGCGTAGCCTTGTTTGTCCCTTGCTATATTGATCAATTCTATCCACAGGTAGCAGTGGCGAGTTTGGAATTATTAGAGAAGCTTGGGTGTGAAGTGGTGGTTCCTACAGATCAAACCTGTTGCGGTCAACCGATGGCTAATTCCGGATTTGCGTCTTCGACGGAGGGTTGTGACGCTAATTTTAGCCAAAATTTCGAAGGATTTGATTATATCGTGGGACCATCAGGATCTTGCGTTTTACATGTAAAGGAGCATCATCCCTCGAAGAAAATAAGGAATTCAGTCTATGAAATTTGTGAGTTTTTGATGGATGTATTGAAAGTATCTTCGCTGAATGCCCATTTCCCTCATCGCGTGGGATTGCACCAAAGTTGCCACGGTCAGCGCGGTCTGCATTTAAGTTCGATGTCAGAACGCAACGAAAAACACTTTTCTAAAATCGAGGATTTACTTGCTTTAGTGGGCGGGATTGAGGTAGTTTTGCCTGTACGTGTGGATGAGTGCTGTGGTTTTGGCGGCACCTTTTGCGTGACAGAAGAAGCTGTTTCGGTGAAGATGGGACAAGACAGAATCAAGGAACATCACGCAAATGCGGTCTCTTATATAGTGGGGGTGGATACCTCCTGCTTGATGCACATGGAAGGAATTTTGAGACGTCAAGGGTCGAAAGTACAAGTGAAACATATTGTCGAAATTTTGAATCATGCTTAGTCACGCGGAAGCTTCGGAGAATTTTATTGCGGATGCAGACCGGACGGATTGGCATGATGAAACTTTATGGTTTGTACGAGAGAAACGAGATAAAGTCTCGAAGGTTTTGCCAGAATGGGAAGCTCTAAGGGAACATGCCTCGCAGATTAAAGATCATACCTTAGCGAATTTAGGAGAGTATTTACAGGCTTTTGAGGCCAAAGCTCAAGCAAACGGAATCACCGTTCACTGGGCCGCTGATGCAGCAGAGCATAATGCAATTGTACACGACATTATCGCCGCGCAAGGCTCGAAAATTCTTGTCAAAAGCAAATCAATGTTAACAGAAGAATGCCATCTAAATGATTATTTGGCATCGAAAGGAATAGAAGTCGTAGATACCGATTTAGGAGAACGCATTGTACAGTTTCGAAATGAAGCACCTAGCCACATTGTATTGCCCGCGATTCACCTAAAGAAGGAGGATGTGGGG
Organism: Spirosoma fluviale; assembly: GCA_945906915.1. Classification (GTDB taxonomy): domain Bacteria; phylum Bacteroidota; class Bacteroidia; order Cytophagales; family Spirosomataceae; genus Aquirufa; species Aquirufa fluvialis_D. The sequence continues at coordinate 2,643 of CAMDSI010000010.1, forward strand.
GAGACCTTTCATCAATTCTTGGGAACACCTAAAGGAAATAAAGATCCACAGTTTTTAACGGAGGCAGCACGCCAACATTTAAGAGGTCATTTTCTGGCTTCCGAAGTAGCTATAACGGGAGTTAATTTTGCCGTCGCAGAAACAGGGGAGTTTGTGGTCTGTACGAATGAGGGTAATGCGGATATGGGGGCACATTTAGCCAAAGTCCATATCGCCTGCATGGGAATCGAAAAAATTATCCCGAAAAGGGCAGATTTAGCTTCTTTTCTACGTTTGCTGGCGCGCAGTGCGACCGGTCAATTAATTACTACTTATACGTCGCATTTTCATAAACCGCGCGAAGGACAAGAAATACATATTATGCTAATAGACAATGGTCGGACGCGCCAGTTAGCCGACCCGAAATACAAGAATTCCCTGAAATGTATCCGCTGCGCGGCGTGTTTTAATACCTGTCCGGTTTACAGAAGGAGTGGGGGTCATAGCTATCACCAACCCGTTGCCGGACCCATTGGATCTATTTTAGCACCCAATATCGATAAGAAAGCGAACGTAGATTTGCCTTTTGCAAGTACGCTTTGCGGGTCCTGTTCGAATGTTTGTCCAGTGAAGATTAATATTCATGAGCAATTATGGTTTTGGCGCCAAGATTTGATGGAGGCAGGATTAGCTCCTGTGGGAAAAACGATTGGTATGAAATTGATGGCATTCACGTTAGCAAATCCGGTGATTTATCGAATAGGTGGATCGCTCCTGCGTAGATTTGCGGGTTTGTTAAATACGCGTTTGAATCCTTGGTATAAGCAAAGAGAAATGCCCGTGGCACCCCAAGAGAGTTTTCAAGAATGGTACAAGAAACGATGAGCGCAAGGGAACAAATTTTAGGAAAAATCGAACCTCTCGCTGAGTCGAAACATCCGGGTGCTTTTCAAGGCGCTTCGGAAGAGTTTGATTTTCGAGCTTCTCTAGCAGTGGTCGGTGCGCGCGTTATGACAATGGCGGAATTAGAAACCGAATTTCCTGGTAGACGTCGCTATGACAAAACCTTGGACGGCTTGAGTCTGGCGGAAATTGAGGTATTGGAAATTGATGGGGAATTTGGCGTGGCGGAAAATGGAGCCATTTGGTTATTAGAGGAAGCTTTACCACACCGGGTAGCACCTTTCATTTGTCAACATTTAGTGATAAACGTAAAAAAAATAGTTCCTCACATGCATGCTGCTTATGAGGAGCTGGGAAAAGTTAATTCAGGTTTTGGCTTATTTTTATCGGGTCCTTCTAAGACTGCCGATATTGAACAATCGCTCGTGATTGGTGCGCACGGCGCACGGAGTTTGACCGTGGTAATCCACGCTTAATTTTGTAATTTTGCTTCTTATGAAGCACCTAATCCTCTTTTTATTTTTATTAATTCTGTGGCCAGCAGCTGCTTTTCAGGGAACTCAAGAAAAGATTCAACACTATAAACCTTACATTGATTCCTTGTCAATGGTCTATGGTATACCCTCTAAATTAATAATTGGGGTAGGGATTTGTGAGTCAGGTTTTGGCCAATCAAAACAATCCATCAAACAAAATAATTATTTCGGTTTGCGCGGTAAATATTCCCGAAAAAATAAATCAAGTTATAAGTACTACGCGCGTCCCGAGGAAAGTATGGTAGATTTTTGTGAGGTACAGGCTCGCAAGAAATACTATGAGAAATTAAAAGGGGATGCAGATGTGATGAAATGGACGCGAGCGATGGCTAAGGCACATTATGCGGCTAATGCAAAACGTTGGATTCGATTAATGAAAAATTCTTTTGCCCTGATTAAGTAGAATAAACCTCACAGAATCAGCGTAGGAATTCCTAAATAATTCCTATATTTAGAGCAAAACCTGTTTAATCATGTCAGTTTCAAGAAGAAAATTTTTAGGACAATCTGTTCTAGGTTTGGCTGCGTTTAGCATTGTGCCACGCCATGTATTAGGAAAGGGCTTTTTAGCTCCATCTGATCAATTAACAAAAGCAATTATCGGTACCGGAGGAATGGGTCGAGGACATATTCCTTACGCTGGTACTCGTGTCGTTGCGATGTGTGATGTCGATAGGAAAAATCTGCAACTTGGTTTAGATAAAGTAGAAAAGGGTGTTAAATCTTTCCACGATTACCGGGAGATGATTCAATTACCCGAAGTGGATATTGTGCACGTCGCTACTCCGCCACATTGGCATGGAATAATGGCTGCAGATGCCGCTAGAGCAGGAAAAGATATTTGGTGTGAAAAGCCAATGACCCGAACCATCGGGGAGGGAAAACGCTTAAAAGAGGCGGTGCAGCAGCACGGACGTATTTTTAGACTAAATACTTGGTTCCGTTTTGAAGGCAATTTTTATGGAATGAATACCACGGTTAAGCCGATGAAAAAGGTGGTGGATTCGGGCTTATTAGGCTGGCCATTAAAGTTTACGGTAAGTAAGCATACTGGTTTTGATTGGAAGTTTTATTGGGTAGGGAAGACGGATTTGACTCCGCAGCCGGTGCCTTTGGAATTAGATTATGAAAGCTGGTTAGGACCTGCTCCGTATAAACCTTATAATGTGCATCGTACGCATCAAACATTCCGGGGCTATTGGGATTATGATGGTGGTGCTTTGGGCGATATGGGACAACACTATATGGACCCGATTCAATACATGTTAGGTAAGGATAATGAGTCCCCAGTGTTCATCGAGGTGGATGCTCCAGTGCAAGACAAAGATGCAGTGGGTATTTTTAATCGCATTACGTATACTTATGCTGATGGATGCCAAATCGTTTTAGACGGCGAGGCGAAAGACGAGAAAGTGGCCTATATAGAGGGTCCTAAAGGAAAACTTTACCGCAATATGCAATCAGATATTCCTGATTTAATGAAAAAATTAGCGGAGTTTCCGGATCCGGTTATGCAACAAACTGATTTTGTCGATTCAGTGAAGAATCGCAAGAAATTTGCCTTGAATGAGGAGAATGGATACCGTTCTTGTACCCTAATCAACTTGGGTTTAATCGCGATGCGCGTACATAGAAATTTGAAATTTGATCCAATAAATCAAGTGATCGTAGGGGATGATGAGGCAAATCGCCTACTGGATCAACCGATGCGTGCACCTTATATTTTGTAAAATCATGAGATATATAATCCTATTTTTATTAATCAGTTCTACCGTATTCGCGCAAGATCCGAGCCGAGTAGAACAAAATCGTTTGCGTGCATTAGGACAAAAAGGTGATTTCAATAGCCTTAAATCTGCTGCTTATGCACTAAAAGGGGTCTATGACCCTACACAAGTGACGGAATCTTATATACTGGCTATTGCTAAAAATCGGGCAGAATTGATAGCCTACCTTGCTGTAGGTTTGACAGAAAATGCTGAAATGAATACCTTGAGTCATTTAGATGCAGCTATTTGGTTACAGCGGTATACGGCAGCAAGACCACAGGTTTCGGCCTTTATTCTGCGAAATTATTTGAGTGCACCGCGTGATTTAATCGCTTTGAAAGCCGCAGCAAAAACGTGGGATGCGAGTCACGCACGCGCTTTTGTAAAAGCGGTGGGAACTTATAAAGCATCTTGGGCAATTTCTGCCATCCCAGCTGGTTTTTCATCAGAAAAAGCCTTGGCTATATTGCAGTCAGAGGGTCTAAATGGTCTAGCTGTTGTTTGGAATATGTTAGCCTCTGAAAAAGAGTCTAACCTAGAGATGGCTGATTTTTGTACTTCATTAAAAGCGAATGATTTCTTCAGAAAAGTAGTAGTCACTTATGATAATCTTTCCTTAGCTCAAAAGACGGTATTATTGGTGTATGGTTCCATAAGGCAATGGGCAGAAGTGAAGCCTTTAGTTTGGCGTTCGGTTCAATCAAATTTACCAACCCGTGCTGCCGCCTTTTATGCCTTGCCTTACTGGGTGAGTGTAGCTGATTTTGATATTATCGCGGGCAAATTATCGCAAGCATCTTTAGCCTCTGAGATTAAATCATTGCAGCAAGCGATGACTTCGATTACCAAGCAAGATGGAACATTAAACAGTAAAATTACCGCTTTCGCTTTGCAGGCTTCTCAAAAATCGAATTGGATTCCTTTCGTTCAAGAAGTAGAAAACATGGCTTGGTTGTATGCTGAAGTTAAAAAGACAAAAAACGAAGACGCTATTCGCGCCTACGCTCGCATTAATGCGAAACTGTTCAAGAATGTAGATCAGCAAGTGTTGAATTACCGGAATGCCTTAGATTTAACGACGAATTTAGAAACTCGGGAGCAGATCTTTAAAGGATTGGCGAAATGCAATTCGTTGTCAGCTATGCGGACGCTTTATCTTGGATTGCAAGATCCGAATGTGCGTCAGGTCGCTGCTGATGGGCTGGCGTCGTTGTTTGTATCGAACCCCGACTACCAGGGTCAAATGACGAAGGATTGGGTTCAAGAATCATTTAATCAAATTTCAAACTCAGAATTAAAGGAAAAGACGTCTGAGGTTTTACTCAAGTTTACCTCAAGAATTGCCACTAGTGAGCGAGGTTTTTACACTATGTACAATGGATCTGATCTCCGTGGGTGGAAGGGCCTTGTAGCTAATCCAGTGAAGCGTAGATTATTATCAGCAGATACGTTGGCCTTATTACAGGTAAAAGCAGATAAAATAATGAATGCAGGATGGGAGGCAAAAGGAGAAGAACTGCATTTTACAGGTCATGGGGATAACTTGTGTTCGGTGAAGGATTACCAAGATTTTGAAATGTATGTGGACTGGAAAATCGAGAAAGCTGGCGATGCTGGTATCTATTTGAGGGGATCACCTCAGGTTCAGATTTGGGATATATCCCTGACAAAAGTAGGTGCTCAAGTGGGATCTGGGGGATTGTATAATAACCAAATCAACCCAAAGAACCCGTTGAAAGTAGCCGATAACCCAATAGATGAATGGAATACCTTCCGTATTATTATGAAAGGGGAGCGAGTAACGGTTTACTTAAATGGCGAATTAGTGGTTGATAATGTGCTTTTAGAGAATTTTTGGGATCGCAAAATTCCTATTTTCGTGAAAGATGCGATCGAATTACAGGCGCATGGCAATCACATCGTTTATCGCAATATTTATGTCAAGGAATTAAAGCCTGACCCTATTTATGTGGCACCTGAAGCTGATTTTACGGCCTTATTCGATGGCTCATCTATGTTCAATTGGACGGGGAATACCACAGATTATTTTCCATTGAACGGTGAATTAGTTATTGATCCTAAACGAGGCGGTAAAGGTAATTTGTATACCAAAAAAGAATACGGAGATTTCCATCTGAAATTTGATTTTCAATTAACTCCAGGCGCAAACAATGGTCTGGGTATTCGGGCTCCTTTAGAGGGGGATGCGGCTTATGTGGGGATGGAATTGCAGATTATGGATAATGGCGCACCTATTTATGCAAAATTACAGCCTTACCAATACCATGGTTCAGTTTATGGAATCATCCCGGCTAAACTAGGTTTCTTAAAACCGCTAGGGGAGTGGAATGAACAAGAGGTAATTGCCCAAGGGAATAAAATTAAAGTGATTTTGAATGGCGAGGTTATCGTTGATGGCGATATTGCCCTAGCAACGAAAGAGGTGACGGCGGATCACAGAGAACATCCTGGACTTTTTAACAAAACAGGTCATATCGGGTTTTTAGGACACGGTTCACCTTTGAAATTTAGAAATTTACGCATTAAAGAATTGATAAAGAAAAAATAAAATTATGGCGATCAATTGCACAGTTAACAAGAAAAAGGTTTCTCTGGATATCGATCCTAACACGCCCTTATTATGGGCTTTGAGAGACCATCTGTCCTTATTAGGGACTAAATATGGTTGTGGTATCGCGCAATGCGGTGCTTGTACTGTTTGGGTAAATGGTGAACCGACGCGTTCGTGTGTTTTACCTATTTCAGCGGTATCCAATGCTCAAATCACGACGATAGAAGGATTAGATCCAGCTGGAAAGCATCCCGTACAAGTTGCTTGGGACGAATTAGATGTACCACAATGTGGGTATTGCCAAGCTGGCCAAATCATGACAGCCGCCGGTTTACTAAAAAAGAATCCACATCCGTCAGATCAAGAAATTGTGGATGGAATGTCAGGAAATATTTGCCGCTGCGGGACCTATCACCGAATTCAAGAAGCCGTTAAACTAGCCTCTAAAAAAATAAAGAAATGAAAACTTCCAGAAGAGATTTTATACAAAAAACCGCCCTTTTTACAGGTGTATTTACCTTAGGTTTTGATTGGTTTTCAGCGGACGCCTCTGCAATGGAGGTCGTTGCTTCGGCGGGACGATTTAATGCCTTTTTATCAATTGATAGCTTAGGTAAAATCACGTTGTTTTCACCTAATCCAGAAATTGGACAGGGTATTAAAACAGCTTTTCCTGTGGTGGTGGCAGAAGAATTGGATGTCGATTGGTCGCAAGTTCAAGTAGAGCAGGCTAATCTAGACACTAAACTATTTGAACGTCAATTAACTGGAGGAAGCGGAGCCTTGAAGCACTCTTGGGAGCGTTTAAGAAAGGCGGGAGCAACCGTGAGGAAAATGATGATGCAAGCGGCTGCCGATCAATGGAAGGTAGATGTTAATTCTTGTAAAACCTCGAAAGGAGTAGTTTTAGGGCCTTCAGGCCAAAAAGCAACTTATGGCTCTTTAGCAGAGGCAGCTTCTAAATTACCTATTCCTACGGAGGTTTCGTTTAAAGATCGCAAGGATTATAAAATTATTGGAACTCGCGTAAAGGGCGTTGATAATAAAAATGTCGTTACGGGTAAGCCCCTTTTTGGTATTGATATAAGAAAACCAGGGATGGTGTTTGCGCAAATCATTCGCCCTCCTTTTGGAGCAACGTTAAAATCATTTTCAGCTGAAGATGTGAAGAAAATGCCAGGCATACTTGATGTAGTTTCATTCAAGAATAAAGTGGCTATTGTAGGTTCATCCACTTATGAAATCTTGCAGGCTCGTGCTAGTTTGACATGTGATTACGGCTCAGATGGGCCTCTTGAAAGCAATAGCACGCATGCAAAGTGGTTTGATGAAGGAATGAAATCCGACAAGGCTCAGGTGATGCGTAAAGACGGCGATTTTGCCGCTGCTTTAGCTAAGGCAGTAAAAGTAGTAGAGGCGACATATGAATGCCCCTTTATTTCACATAGCCCGATGGAACCGATGAATTTCTTTGCTGATGTAAAGAAGGATTCAGCTTTATTAGCTGGCCCCACTCAGGTGCCACAACCCGCTCAAAAAGCGGTATCTGATCTTTTGAAAATTCCGGTTGATAAAATTCAACTAGAAATTTCCAAAATGGGTGGAGGATTTGGTCGTCGCCTAAATAATGACTTTGTGCTGGAAGCCGCTGAATTATCTAGTATTATTCAGAAGCCTGTTTTAGTTATGTGGACGAGAGAAGATGATATGTCAGGAGGAATTTATCGCCCAGCAGCTCGCTACCATTTTAAAGCAGGTATAGATGCTAATGGGGAGATAACAGCCTTTTATTTACGTGGAGTAGGATTGAATGCAGGTAATTCGACTCGCCAGGATAATTTCCCAGTGGGGGCTATCGAAAATGTGTTGATTGAATCTTTTGACCAAAAATCTGCCGTGACAACCGGACCATGGCGCGCGCCTATTACCAATTTCTTAGGTTTTGCAGAACAAGCTTTCTTAGATGAAGTGGCTGAAGTAGCTGGAAAAGATCCAGTACAAATGCGTCTACAACTTTTGGCAAAAGTTATATCCAACCCGGTAGGAAAAATCACCTATGAGCCTGCTCGGTTCGAAGAAGTGATTAAACAAGTTGCTGAAAAAGCACAGTGGAAGAAGAAACCAGGCGTGCATCAAGGCTTTAGTGTGTATTATTCTCACCTCTCGTATGTTGCCCAAATTGCAGAAGTCAAAGTAGAGAATGGTAAACCTAAAGTGACGAAAGTAACCGCTGTGACTGACTGCGGAGAAGTAATCAATTTAAGTGGCGCCGAAAATCAAGTAAAAGGCGCTATAATAGATGGTATGGGTCATGCTTTGTACGCTAAATTGAATTTTCAAGCAGGAGTTGCCAGTCCTCAAAATTTCAACGCGTATCGCCTGATCAGAGGAAATGAAGTGCCAGTAATTGATGCTCATTTTGTGAATAATGGTATTGCGCCTACTGGATTAGGTGAGCCAGCTTTGCCACCTACGGGTGGCTCCATTGCGAATGCTATTTATGCAGCTACTAAAAAGCGCCATTACAAACAGCCATTCAGCTAAATGAAAATAAGTTGGCTAGATAATCTTCGAGTAAATGCGACCATCGGTGTGATTTTAATTCATGCCTCGGCGACGATTTTGTTTCGTTTTACTAAAGTTCCAGCGGATTATTGGTGGATAGCCAATCTGTACAATGGAGGTTATCGCTATGTAGTGCCTATTTTTGTGATGTTATCCGGCGCCTTACTTTTACCTCGAGAGGAAGCCATTGCGGCTTTTTTGAAAAAAAGTTTTATGCGGATAGTGCTGCCGTTCCTGTTTTACAATTTGATTTTTTCCCTCTTTAATTGGCAAGTTCGATTACGCGGGAAGGCCTTTGGCTTTTCTGATGGATTAGCTTGGTTAGGGGAACAGTATTTCCATGGGGCATCTTACCATTTTTGGTATATCTACATGATTATAGGAATCTATTTATTTATTCCTATAATCGGGAGGTGGATTAGATCTGCTCCGGAGACTCATATTCAGTATTTTTTAGGCATTTGGGGGCTGACGATTTTGTTTAATAATTCTCATTTTCCCTATTTGAAATTGCCGATTGCATTGACAGATTTCACAGGATATGTAGGTTATCTCGTTTTAGGCTATTACTTAAGCACGAAGGAGTTTACATCAGAGGTGAAATGGAAGGCATTGGCGATTTTTCTATTCGGTACGCTATGGACGATGGTCGGTTCTTATTATTTCACCGCTGAGAGTGGTAAATTTTACGGATTATTATATGCCAATTTTTCGCCTAGTGTGGTTTTGGCTTCAGCAGGTTTGTTTTTGTTTTTCAGGTACCAAAACCTTGATATTCCTTTACTTTCTCCTTTTCGGGATTGGGTAAGTTCTCACAGTTACGGCATTTATTTACTACATATACTGGTTCTTTTTTATTTAGCTAAAGCAGGTATTTATGGTGAAATGCTACACCCAAGTATTGGTGTACCATTAACTGCATTTACTTGCCTTGTCATCTCTGGCGGAATCGTGTGGTTATTGCGTAAAATCCCACTGATTAAATACATGGCGGGTTGATTTATTGTGGGGGTATTGTTGTACATTCGTTAGAATACCTGTAACCACTTATACCTAATCATTTAATGCAAGAGATTTATAAGTTTGGACATAGCCTCGCTGTGTTCATGAGCTTTTTCATAATCCTGCTTTTACTGTTAAAATCCTCTGGCCCTTTCTTTAAGAGTCCGAAGCGTTTCCTTTTTTTCTATTTCCTGATTTTCGGATTATTTACCCTACTTCATTATTGTTTATTTGTTGACTTTCACCTCGAAATCGTAGCTGTCTTATTTGGGAATTTTGATGCGTTTTTCTATTTGCTATATCCTCTTGCCTATTTCTATGTTCGTGGGATGCTGAAAGAAAATTCCACATTAAAGGTTAAAGACCTATTCCACTTCATTCCATTTCTGATTCAGCTTTTGGATATGCTGCCCTATTCATTGACGTCTTTTGCGCATAAAATAATGATAGCGGAATTAGTGAAATTGGACATTCATGAATTGGTTAAGCAACAGCTTGGTTTTTTCTTTAGTGCTCGTTTTCATTTTTATTTGAAATTAATTTTAAGCAGTGGATATATTTTTTATAGCAGCCAAATGTACCTGCGCTTTCGCCCTAAAAATGAGAGCAGTTTCATCCTACAATATTGGATTCCAGGCTTTCTCTTTTTGCAGGTATTTTTAGTTATTTTCTTAACCTATTTCTTTTTAATTCTGCCTAGTGGGAATCATTTTAAATTAAACTACCAAGGAAATACGTCATGGAATTATGTGGGTCTAGGTTCTTATTTAGTACTGTCCCTTAGTGTATTTTATTTCCCCGAATTCCTATACGCTCCTTATATCAATGCTGAACGGGAGGCGAAATTAAAAATACCTAATTACGAATTGTCTCCTGATAAAATCATTGAAATTGAGACTAAATTAGATCTCTATCTAGAGGAGTTTAAGCCGTTTTTAAAAGCGTCTTTTTCATTAGCTCAATTATCTGCAGCTTTGGATATACCAGTGCACCATTTTAATTTCTATTTCAGAAAGACACATCAGACAAATTTTTTAGAGCAGCGCATGCGTTGGCGAATTCAACATGCGCAAGAATTAATTGATGCGGGGAAAGATAAGATTATCACCTTAGAAGCGATTGGTTTAGAATCTGGATTTCAATCTAGGACGACCTTTTTCGTAAACTTCAAAGAATTAGTAGGGGAGTCGCCCTCTGCTTATGCTGAACGAAAAAATAAATTTCCGACCTGATTTCCAGCTTTTTGACAGTTGTTTGTTCGGATTTTCGAAAATGGAACATACACTTGGATTTATATTCCATTCCTCTTTCTTTATTTCCTACTATTGTTAAAGCGAGTTTGATACCGCCTAACCACTAGGAATAATAATAGAACAGATGAATGCAGGGAGCGAGGGTTTATAACCCTTTGCTCCTTTTTTTATTTGATATGTCCGTCCTCCATCTCGATAATTCGAGTAGTTCTAGCAGCGAACTCATTATCATGCGTTACGATCAATAATGTTTGCTTATACTCTTCCGCTAATTCTTGGAAGATATTAAATACGATTTCTGAATTCTTTTTGTCTAGGTTTCCAGTTGGCTCGTCTCCCATAATTAATAAGGGATCATTGATAAGCGCGCGTGCGATGGCTACCCGTTGTTTTTGTCCACCAGATAATTGATTCGGATCTTTTAATGCTTCCTTCTCAATACCTAAAATCTTTAATTTTTCGTAGGCTCGATGTTCGATTTCTTTTTCTGAATATTTACCCAGTTTTAATCCGGGAAGCATAACATTTTTTAGAACGGAGAATTCATTAAGTAAATAATGGAACTGAAATACAAATCCTATTTTTTCGTTTCGAACGATGGCTAGTTCACCTTCCTTTTTATCCCGCATTGATTGTCCATCAATCAATAAATTTCCTTCATAATCTGTATCCATTGTTGAAAGGATATAGAGTAAAGTAGATTTACCGCATCCAGATCGACCGATTACAGAAACAAACTCACTTTGATTAAGTTGGAAGCTAACTTTATCTAATATTTTTACCGTCACAGGATCGTGAAAGTATTTCGTTATTTCTTTTGCTTCTAGTACAATCTTGCTCATCTTATTTTCCTCTAATAATGATGACTGGATCTATTCCGCTGGCTTTTCTTGATGGGAAGAATCCAGCAAAATAGGTTGTAATTAAAGCGAAAGTACCACCTATAAAATAGAATCTAGGATTGTAATTAATAGGGTAGGTGGTAATTGTAGGCAATGATTCTGTGTTAAAGGGAATTTGATCGATAAGAGCAGATAATCCAAAGCCGAATAATAGACCCATCAACCCGCCAAAAATTCCAATACTCAAGGCTATTGAAATAAAAATTTTATTTACATCATTGCCCGAAAATCCAACGGCTTTTAAAATAGCAATAGAATCCATTTTTTCATAAATCATCATATTGAGGATATTATAAATTCCGAATCCTGCCACTAATAAAAGTGTAATGCCCACGGCATAGGAGATGAGTGTTCTAACAGAACTACCTGTTTCAAATTGTGAATTTGCGGCTTGAATATCCACGGCATTTAATTCATACACTTTTCGATACTCTTTAGCCACTTCAGGAGCCCAAAGAATGTCTTTCAGTTTCACTTGAATATCCGTAATATAGTTACTGGGTTTACCGACTAATTTTTGGGTAGTTGTTAAAGAACAATAGCTCTGCACATTGTCAAACTCTTGAATGCCAGATTGAAAAATACCCACCACTCGAAGCGCGACTATTTCCCCTTTACTAGTGGTGACCTGAATGACATCACCGATGTTTGCCATCATTTTTGTAGCTACCCCTTTACCTAAAATAATACTGTTAGGGATATTTTTCAGGTCTATATAATTCCCGGCGGTGACATAATCACTAAAATGAAATAGTCGATTTTCTTCGACTGGGTCTATTCCAAATATAGCTCCTGTCAAATCAACAGCTCCTACATTATAAAATACTTGTGCATTGATTTTAGGCGCTACCCCTAAAACACGTTTATCTTTCTGTAGGTAAGCAATGATCGTTTTACTATTATTGATTCCCAATAATTCATTTTTAGGTTTAATAGAGGAGACGAAATTATGTCCCTTAGAGTTAACATAATCCGCTGGCTGGGTTTCTGAAATTTTAATTTCCTTATAAATACGTATGTGAGCCGTTCTATTTGTAATCAAGCCATCTAACATGTCATTTAACCCAGACATGAAGCTTAGAACCGTAATAAACATGGTTATACTGATGGTCACGCCTATAGCCGCGACAAGCGTTTGCTTCCATCTAGCAATCAGTAGAGATAAGGCGACTTGATAGACGAGTTTAAACTTCATTATTTCGGCTTTACGATTTCATCTTTCGCTTGAATGCCGGACAAAATCTCTGCCTTTTGGAAATCTTTTAATCCGATTTTTACAATTCTCTCTTCACCGCTAGCTAGAATCACGATTGAATCATTTTTTAGGTAATTTCTCGGAATTAAGAGCGCATTGTCTTTTTTACTTATCATGATATTAGCTTCCAAATTGATATTCGGAAATAATTTAGGAGGTGCCTTGATGAATTTAGCCTCGACTAGAAATGTTTTGCTACGTTCATTCATTATCTCAGAGATCTTAGCTACTTCTGCCTCAAATACTTGTTTTTTATAACTGTCCAGTGTAATCAATACTTTTTGTCCTTTTTGAACTCTCAAAATATCATTTTCATCTACCTGTAATTCTAAAACAAAGTCTTTGTAGTTCCCTATCACGGCAATAGGGGTTTGCGGATTGACAATTTCCCCTTTTGATTTTAAAAGACTGTAGACAATCCCATTTGTTTTAGATTTTAGGGTAAAATCCTGAGCTAGATTCGAAGAGATTTGTAAGTTTTTCTTCGCTTGAGAGGAGCTGAATTTAAGTACTCGATTTAAATCTCTATACTTTTGAATGGATGATAAATAGTTTGCCTTTGATGTTTTATAGGCTAATTCCTTTAATTCAAAATCTATTTTTGTCCCAATTTGTTGGTCCCAAAGATTTTTTTGACGAAAATAGAGAGAGGAGTCAACGTGTAATTTATTCTTAGCTGTTTCAATTAGTAGTTTTGCATCATCTAATTTTCCTTGATTTGCGGAATAATCATTAAAATTAACGGCTAAGGCTGCATTTTCAGCCCCGAAACGTTGAGTTTCATTTGTAATAGTTAACAGGGGTGTACCTACATTCACGGAATCCCCCTCTTGGACTAAAAGATCATTAATAATACCGTTCACTGTTACGAATGCCTGGTATTGATCTGAAGTTTTTAATACCCCTGAAGCATAAATAGATTCGGTGATTGGGCCTACAGTAGGAAAGCTAGTTTCTTGTTTGTTTTTACACGAAATAAGAAATATTCCTATAGCAAAAAGTACTACATGTTTCATGATTGTAAATTAGCCAAAAAAGAGATACATCAGAATGATAAAAGTCATTTTATTCTAAAATAGAAGTTCGAATTCTTTTATATCAGACAGATTTTCTGGAATTGCCGTAATTTGTTTATTTTTTGTGTTAACTAAATACAGGCTAGGGGTGGAGAATACCCCATAGGCTTTTCTGATTTTCGCATCGGCTTTTAGTAAGGTCCAAAACTCAGGAAAATGCCAAAGGTTCATCTCGTCATCTATCTGCAATGCAATCACAGGTAGTTTTATTTTTTCTGAATAAGGGATCAAATCAACAAGTAATTCGGTGCAATGAAAACAGGATGGGCTGTAAAATAAAAGTAAAAAGTATTTCTGACTTGATTGATAGGCACTTAATTGAAAATCATTTATGCTGATTTCAGGTACTATTTCTCCTATTTGTAAGGTTCGAATCTTTTCAATTTTAACATTGATTTTATCCTTCAGTTTCGCGGGACAAGTAGGATCCAGGCTGAATTCTTCTAGCTTTTCGATCCAAGAATTTTTGCCTGTAGAGGCAATTTTTAGATAGTAAAAATCAACAGCCTCTCCATAGAAAATGGAGGATTTTGTTTTTAATTCTCTGATGTGAATAATAACGCTATCAATGGAAATATTCTTAGCTTGAGTGTTTCCAAAAACAGGGAATGATTCGGTCGAATTTTGCGCAGATAGTACGAAAGAGATAAGGAGAAAAAAGATAATTTTCATGTCCAGTTAATCTCGAATACAACGAATAGAAAATCCAGCATCCTTATCGTTGTTTGTAATTTGATTATAAGTCTGTGTGGTTTGAATGGTTAATCCTTTTGCATAATTGACATCACTGTAATTTGAGCTCCAATAGGTGAAATAAGTACCTCTATTAGTTATTAAACCACTTCCTTGTGATAAAAATCCGGCAGCATGCATTTTTAGTGCTCCCGCATAGGCCTGTGCTCTCAAGTTCGTGCTATTCACGTTTGTCCATTCAGTAAGTGTTGGTATTCTCCATCCTGACCCTAATTCAATAGTACAAGGGTCTGTTGTTGCACCCCAATTCACGGTTTCTGTATTAGAGTTTGTTGAAGGGAATGTAGGTGATGTAGACGTTCCGTTATTTTTATAGCCTCTTTTCTTATTGAATTGCCAATACCATCCAGCTGAAGCTTCCGTGGCATCTGTCTCAGATATAGCTTGATTTGTAGAACCTAAGTTTTTGGTAATCCAGCATTTTTCGGACCCACTGAGTGATGATTTAACCGTGCCATAGGTAACGGTTTTGTTTTCTGCGGCCACCCCGTTGGTGGTCACATGTACTATGGTAAGTGAATTTCCACAAATAAAAGTATGTGTTTTTTTACCAAAGCGTTCAAGGCCCTTACCACTACCCATTTTTCCACTAAAATCTATATAAAGAGAAGGATTCGTATTCCTGAAACCAGATTTAGTCAATTGAGAAAAACTCAAAAACGGAATAAAAAGAAGAAAGAATAAAATTCTCATCGTTTTAGTAGAAGTAATCAATTTGAATACGATCTCCAGCAATCAATGCATAGGCATCATTATTAGCGGGAATGTAGGTGAATGTTGTTCCTGAAAGACTAAAAGCTGTCTTTGATATTCTAACTCCATTTATAAATAGTTTTAAAAGGGAAGTGCTCGATTTAGTCTGAGTTAAGTTAAATAGTGTTTGACCTACCGTTGCGGCATACTCATCTGATATGTCTCTAACTAAACTATAGTCTGTCCCGATTACGGCAGCTGTCATGGCTAATATTCCATTGCTTTTCATTATTCCCGTTAAGTTCGAAACCCCTGTGCCTCCATTAGCTACGGCTAACGTTCCTATAACACCAGTTGATAAGGGTAACCCTGTCAAATGGGTGGCTAATCCAGAGGTAGGAGTTCCTAGGACTGGCGATGTGAAGGTAGGAGAGGTTAAGGTTTTATTAGTCATTGTCTCAATGCCAGTTAAACTAACTTTTAAATTTAAGGCAGTCTGAGTTACTGTACTTATTGGTTTTAATAAATCCGTTGTATTGTCAATATTTCCAAGACCAACCATTGTTTTCGAGATTCCTGACACCGAACCTGTGAAAGTAGGGGAAGCAATTGGCGCTTTTAAATTCACATCGGTGATATCCGCTTTTAAGGCTACTTCTGTTGTATTTGCTTTTAAATTGAGGGCGGTAATGGTCGCTTTTAAATCAAGCGCCGTTTGTGTTGCCGTACTAATGGGTTTCAATAAATCTGTTGTATTATCAACATTGCCAAGACTCACCATAGTTTTTGAGATTCCCGAAACTGAGCCTGTGAAAGTAGGGGAGTCGATTGGTGCCTTTAACGCCAAGGAAGTATTACTTGCTTTCGTATCTAAGGCAGTTTGAGTAGCGGTACTGATGGGCTTTAATAAATCGCTCGTGTTGTTGACATTCCCTAAGCCTACTTTAGTTGGGCTGATTCCAGAGGCAACTTTAGCATCGGTAATAGCAGCGCTAGCAATTTCAGGACTCGCCGCAGTCCCAGTTAAATCACCAGCTAATCTAATTTTTCCATTCACTAATGAAGTGGCATCTGGCGTTTTTGAATCATCAACATAAGCCTTGTTGACCGCATCCGTGGATAAACTGGGTTGATCAGTTAAAGTTATTTTCTTTCCAGTTGGGAAAAGTAAGTTGCCTTGCATCGTACTTCCTGCTAATTGAACATAACGGGCATCTGTGGTACCTACATTATTTGTAATCTCATTCCAACTAGTACTTACAAAAATAAAGGTTCGGCCATTATTGGAGCCAGTGGGGTCGCCAGACACGATAAATATATCCCCTTCTACCGGTGGACTACTCGTAGTAAATGATCCGCCATTATATAGCCCTGTATAATTTCGTCCTAGTGAAATAGCAATCTCTCCGGCAGCATTAGGCAAAACTCCATTCACCTTTTTAACGGATCCTTTTAAGTCTAAGGCTGTTTGGGTTGCAATACTAATCGGCTTATTTGCATCTGTTGTATTGTTCACATTGCCTAAGCCCACCATTGTTGCAGTTATTCCGCTTACGGTTCCTGTGAAGCTTGGCGATAAAACAGGAGCCTTTAGTGCTAAACTAATACTTACATCGGAGGAATTGGCCTTCAGGTCTAAAGCTGTTAATGTAGCCGAACTAATGGGTTTATTCGCGTCACTTGTATTATTGACATTAGCAAGCCCCACCATGGTTGCATCGATGCCTGAAACGGTGCCTGTAAAGGTAGGTGATGCGATAGGCGCCTTTAAATTCAAATCAGTAATATCTGCCTTTAACGCTAGATCGGTTGAGTTTGCTTTTAAGTCCAAAGCTGTATTAGACGCTTTCAAATCCAGAGCTGTTTGTGTTTCCGTGCTGATGGGTTTAGAAAGATCAGCAGTATTATTTACTAAACCCAGTCCTACCATCACTGCATTAATACCCGAAACGGTACCTGTAAACGTAGGGGAGGCGATGGGAGCTTTTAAATTCAAATCCGATAGATCCGCTTTCAACGCAAGATCGCTTGTGTTCGCTTTCAGGTTGACAGAAGAAATACTAGACTTTAAATCTAAGGCAGTTTGTGTGGCAGCGCTGATGGGTTTCGCGGCATCAGAAGTATTATCCACATTAGCTAATCCCACCTTTGATGCGCTGATTCCTGCGGCCATTTTGGCATTTGTGATAACTCCTATTGCAATTTCAGGACTTGCTGCGGTTCCTGTTAAGTCACCCGAAAGTCTGATTTTACCATTTATTAATGAGGTTGCATCCAATGTCTTCGCCCCGTCGACATAATCTTTATTCGCCGCATCAGTGGAAGAGGTAGGTAAGTCAGTGAGCGTGACTTTTTTACCCGAAGGAAAAATTAAATCGCCTTGCATGGTATTTCCTGCTAATTGTACATATCTCGCATCAGTTGTACCGATATTGTTTGTTATTTCGTTCCAAACCATATCAACATAGATAAATGTTCGACCATTATTAGCACCATCTGGGTCAGCAGAAACAATGAAAACATCCCCATCAACAGCAGCCGCTTTAGTTATAAAAACTCCCGCATTAAATACTCCTGTGTAATTTTTACCTAGCGTAATCGGGAAATCTCCATTAGCGTCAGGCGAAATACCATTGACATTTTTAACGGTTCCTTTTAGGTCCAAAGCCGTTTGAGTGGCTGTACTGATTGGTTTATTTAGGTCTGAGGTATTATTGACTAGATCTAGTCCCACTTTTGCAGGATTAATGCCAAAGGCAATTTTTTTATCCACCACACTAGAATCTTTCAGCTTAGCACTAAGAATTGCCCCATTGATTATTTTTTCAGAGGTAATTGCATTTTCCTTAATTATTGGAGCTGTTGCTAAACCTGCAAGATCACCTGATAATTTTATTTTTCCAGGAATAATATCAGATGCCAAGGGGACATCATTTGAAATTATTTGGTCTATCTGATTCTTTATTTCTAAACGTAAAGCGGCTAAATCTGATTGATTCAAAAGGCCTGCATCGTTTTGAAAATAGGATAATTTAGTAGGTGTCCCCTGTACATTTAGGTAATCAACAGACTTTGCATAGAGCGCATAAGGGCTATATTGGAGTGTCGAGCGACTAATTTCAATGAAACTTGTGGCTGAAGCGAATTTTACTTCCACCTGAAGTACTTTTAGGGTATCATTCCATAAAATTTCATCAAATGATTTCGGCGTAATTTTTAGTCCTTTCCCGATAGTGGCATTGATTAAACCATACGCATCCGTTTGGGTTGTTTGGGTCTCTTGGTAATCGAGGCGAGATCCTGTCAAAAGGCTAAATTTTAATTGAATAGTAGCCTGGGCAAGTGCTTGACCCGTATAGTTATTTCCCGGCATCGAAATAGGATTGGGGTCTAGAATTACTGCTTGGTAATTAATGCCTGTTTTTTGGCCAAAAGAATAAAGGGAAATCCCTATAAATAGGATTGTGTAGATGAATTTATTCATGGCTATTTAAGGGGAGAATATTGTATGCCAAATCCGAATGACATCGGATTTATCGCGAAATCGCTACCATCTTGTTGAATACTATTTAGCTGCCAAGAATGGGAGAGGTAGGCAAAAAGGACCGTTTGAGAATTCACTTGTTTCGCAAGTTTTACTTCGCCTCCCAATTGGAACAGGATACGATCAAATTGTTTGTTTGCTTGTAAGTTAAATAGTTGATTTCCCATCTTTTGGGATCCTATAAGTAATTTATGTAGTTGAATTAGGCTTCCGTATTGAAGGCTATATCCGCGACCTAATCTTGATTTCATGCTAATTCCTACTGGGAGTCCCACATAAGTAGCGGAGTAGGAGAAGGGTATATTTTGTGTTTCTCCCAATGAATTAAATTGGTTGATTGAGAGGCCAACTTGGTAATCTAATTTTCGTAAAAAATGGCTGTGTGTTTTAGCGGAATCTATTAATCGATTTAACCGTTGAACGGAAAGATGTAAACCTGCATCAGGTTGAAAGGAATTCTGTGCTATCCCAGATGGGCTTAGGTAGTTAAAATGGGAGGAATTAATCCCCATCTGGTAATTCCAATCTTGAGCCGCAGAAGTAAGCGAACTCAAAATTGAAATTAAACAGAATAGGAGAAACGTAAATAGTGGGGTTAGGTATTTTATTGTATGCATGTCTTAGTGGTAGTGCATTCTTTGGAATGCCTCAGCAAGCTACATAAAAGGTTTTTAAATGAACGGTGTAGAAATTATCAATTAACTGGTTAATAGCTGTTAACGTCTTTTTGAGAGTATATAGAGCGAATTGGTATAATGTTAAAATGTTAAATTATCAGTAAACTGATAATCTCATTTTTCGATTAGGATAAGCTATTAATTAATTACATAATCCTAAAAATGTTCTATTTTTTATTTGGTATATTGCCACCTAAATTATTAAAATGAAAATTACCTATTTAGAGAATTATGCCGCTTTAAGTGAAAAAGCAGCTCATTTGATTGCATCTGAAGTGCAGGAAAATCCTACTTTATTATTTTGTGCAGCCACTGGTGGAAGTCCTACAGGAATGTATGCTGAAATGACTAAGGATAAAGCAATTTATGCCCAAATGCGCGTAATTAAGATGGATGAATGGGGTATTATTCCCTTAAGTCACCCTGATTCTTGTGAATCTTATCTAATCAAACACTTGTTAGGACCACTAGAAATAGCTGACGAAAGATACACGACTTTCGATACGGCACCCGAATTAGTGGAAGCTGAATGTGCACGTTTAAGCCAATTTATCAAGGC
>CAMDSI010000011.1 GCA_945906915.1 Spirosoma fluviale
TAAGATTATATTATTTGAGGTTCGAAAAAAGGCTTGCGTTTGCAGGCCTTTTTTATTTAATTAGAGTATGCAAAACATTGAACCATCGTTCCAGTGGGAATCCATTTACAACGCCGCACGAGATAAAAAGTCCCCCTTTTTTGGTAGACATTATTCAGAAACTACTTATGAAAATGATATTTATGGCTATTATATTCATCCACTTTGGGATGATATAGGCTCAGAGACCCTATTTTGCAAGATTCTGTATACTGATTATCAGGCCAAATACACGATTATCGAATTGTTCGGAGAATGGAATGATACCCTTCACAACGATGTGATGCATTTAAAGCGTATCGTCATAGATCATTTCGTAGATGCGGGTATCAAACATTTTATCTTGGTGGGTGAAAATGTCTTGAATTTTCATGGTTCGTGGGAAGATGATTATTATGCCGAATGGTTTGAGGATGTGGAAGATGGCTGGATTGCGGCGATGCATTTTGCGCCATTTGTGGAGGAGGAATGGGCCAAATATAAGCTTGATTATTACCTTAATTTTGGCGGAAATTTACAAATTCCAAATTGGAGAACTTTGAAACCGGAAATGATCTTTTTTATGATTGAAAAATTGATGAAAAGACGATTAAATCCGTAAATTCGTACAAACCTAAATTAAACCTATGAAAAAATTATTCTTTTTGACCTTGCTTTTTGCAGGTCTGTTCAATTTTGCTGTGGAAGCAAAAAAAACTGACAATCGTTATTTCGAAATGCGCATCTACTATTGCCATCCAGGCAGATTAGACGCATTATTAGAAAGATTCACGAATCATACAACGAAAATTTTTGAAAAGCACGGCATGACAAATGTGGGTTATTGGATACCCACTAACAATACAGAAAATGCCCTTTACTATATTTTAGCCTATCCATCTCAAGCTGCGCGCGATTCCTCTTGGAAGCATTTTAGCAGTGATCCAGAATGGAAGGTCGTATCTAAAAAATCAGAAGAAACAGGGAAAATTGTGGCTAAAGTGAAAAGCATTTTCATGAATGCGACAGATTTTAGCCCTAAAATCAAACCTTCAGGAGGTGCTATCGATCAAACGTTTGAGTTGCGAACCTATACTCAATTGCCAGGCAGAAATCCAGCTATTTTAGCTCGTTTCAGAGATCATACAGTGAAAATTTTCAAGCAACATGGCATGAAGAATATCGCCTATTTCACGACTATTGAGAAAGATCCAGCAGTACAAAGCAAATTAGTTTATTTGATCTCCCATGCTTCGCAAGAGGCAGCAAAGGAGAATTGGGCTGGCTTTAGCAATGATCCTAAATGGAAAAAAGTAGCCGCAGACTCTGAAAAAGACGGTAAAATCTTAGAAAAAATAGAGTCTGTGTTTATGACCCCTACTGCTTTCTCCACTATTCACTAATACGATGAAAAAAGCCAAATACGCTCCTCTCCTATTCCTAGGTGGGATGATTAGTCTCGTGAGCTTAGGTATCCCTAAATTGATTCAGACGAAGAAAATAATTTCTGATTCTGTTCAATTAAAGGTATCCACGCTTCAAGTACCTGAAGGTTTAGAGGTGAAACCTTTCGCTTCAGAGCCGATGTTAATTAATCCCACTAATATTGACGTGGATTCTAAAGGACGCGTTTGGGTGTTAGAAGCATATAATTATCGTCCTGGTATTAATGGGAATCCTACTAACCCACAAGGGGATCGGATTTTGATTTTAGAGGATACTAACGGCGATGGTCTAGCGGATTCTCGTAAAGTGTTTTATCAATCCCCTGAAATTAATGCCCCTTTAGGCATTGCCGTTTTAGATTCGATGGTGATTGTATCCCAAAGTCCCTATATCTGGAAAATGTTCGATGATAATCGGGATGGAAAGGCAGATCGCAAGGAAGTTATGTTTTCCGGAATTGGAGGAGATCAGCATGACCATGGGGCGCATGCCTTTACTTTTGGTCCCGATGGGAAACTTTATTTTAATCTAGGCAACGAAGGAAAGCAATTATTAGATGCGAAAGGCAATCCTGTTTTAGATCAAGATGGAGATCCGATAGGTCCTAAAAAATACCGTCAAGGAATGGTTTTCCGCTGTAACCTAGACGGAAGTCAGGTGGAGGTATTAGGACATAATTTCAGAAATAATTACGAGGTGGCTGTAGACTCTTATGGGGGGCTTTGGCAATCAGATAATGATGATGATGGCAACAAAGGGGTACGAATAAATGCCGTTTTCGAGCATGGAAACTACGGTTATGTGGATGAAATGACCGGCGAAGGTTGGAATGTAAATCGAACTAATATCGAAAAAGAGATTCCTTTACGCCACTGGCATTTAAATGATCCAGGGGTGATGCCTAATTTATTGCAAACCGGTGCAGGTTCTCCTACGGGTATGATTATTTATGAAGGGAATTTATTGCCTTCTATTTTCCAAAATCAAATGATTCATACGGATGCGGGCCCTAATGTCGTTCGCTCCTATGCTACGACGCCATGGGGTGCCGGATACGAAGCTCGCATTAATAATCTAATTAGCTCTAGAGATCAATGGTTTAGACCTGCCGATGTCGCTGCTGCACCAGATGGTTCACTACTTGTAGCTGATTGGTACGATCCAGGCGTAGGTGGACACCAAGCTGGCGATCAAGCTAAAGGACGTATTTACCGCATCGCACCTAAAGGTCATGCGTTTAAAACAGCTGCCATAGATCTAAGTACCCCTGAATCAGCCTTCAAGGCTTTAGAAAATCCAAATTTAGAAACTCGTTTTCTCGCTTTTCAAGCCTTGAAAAAAATGGGATCTAAAGCAGACGCTGTGTTAGAAAAAGCCTTCTACACGAACGAAAATCCGCGTTTTAGGGCAAGAGCGTTTTGGGTATTAAACCAAGGCCCACGTTCAAATGAATTTATTCAAAAAGCCTACGAGCAAGCTAATCCGAGCCTTAAAATGATGGCAATTCGAGCTGCTAAGCAGAAGCCTTTTGCAGAATGGGCTTCACTAGCTACTAAGGCTGTAAAAGATCAGCATGCGTCTGTCAGAAGAGAATTAGCAATTGCCTTGCGCCATCTTTCCGGTGACGAAGTGAATAAACTATGGGCTACTTTAGCCATGCGCCATAACGGGCAAGATCGCTGGTATTTAGAAGCCTTAGGCATCGGTGCTGATGGTAATTGGGATGAACGATTTGAGGCATATATGGCTTTAAAGCCAGAAAATTCAAAAGGCTATGCCGATATGGTGTGGAGAGCTAGAACCGAAAAAGCCCTTCCCGCACTAATCGATATCATTGGAAATACGAAATCGCTGGCCTATTTCCGTGCGTTAGATTTTATGCCGGGGGAGAAAAAATCAGAGGCATTATTTGGCCTAATTAGTGGAAAATTTGCGTCAGATTTAACAGCACAGATCGAGGCTGTTCGCCACGTTAAACCTGACTATATTGCCGTTCACCCAGAAGCTAAACAAGTGCTATCTAATCTGTTAAAACAAATAAACGGTAAACAATACCTTGAATTAACAGATTATTATCAATTAAAAGAGGAAAGTTCCCGCATTTTAGGCATGATCATGTCTGGAAATGAAAGAACAAAATCTGGTCAAGTTTTATACAATTTAGCGGGAGGAGCAGAACTCATTCGGTCGACTTTCTTTGCAGGCAAAGAAGCTGATCAATTAGCCCTTATCGAATCACTGCGTTACCAAGGAAAGAATGAATCTGCACAATTGTTATTTGAAGCAACAACAGATCCTAAATTTAGTAAATCCGTACAGATGCAAGCTGCCCGCGTGATAGGTAATGCCTATCCGACCGAAGAATTTGTCCTGGATTTACTAGATAAAAAGAAATTCCCCGCTGCCTATGTTCCTTTAGTGGTAGAAAGTCTACAAAAAGCATGGAGAAAATCCATCCGAACAAGAGCAAATAGTTATTTAGACAAACATCAAACTGAAACTAAGAAATCGCATCCAGCGATGGCTGATTTAGTTAAAATGTCAGGGGATGTTGTGAAAGGTAAAATAGCATTCTCTAATTCCTGCGCTATGTGTCACGTTGTGAATAATGAGGGAATTGATTTTGGACCAAAGCTGACCGAAATCGGCACCAAATTATCAAAAGAAGGGATGTATATGTCCGTTCTACATCCCAATGCGGGTATTGGTTTTGGCTATGAGACTTTTGAGTTAAAAACTAAAACAGGGGATACGTATCAAGGAATTGTTGTTTCTAAAAACGAAACGGATATCGTATTACGCATTCCCGGAGGAATGGTAAAAAGCTTCAAAACATCTGCCTTAAAATCAGTCAAACAATTACCAGAATCACTCATGCCAGAGGGTTTAGCCGATGCTATGAGCACAACTGAATTAGTTGATCTAATGGAATATTTATTCACTTTAAAGAAAAAATAAGATGAATCGTCGTGATTTTGCCTCCATTTTGGGCGCCAGTTTATTGATTCCATCCCTTTCAAAAGGGTCTAATATTGCGCGGGAGAAGCCATTTGAATTAAATTATGCTCCGCATTTTGGCATGTTTAAAAACCATGCAGGTCCATCTGAATTAGATCAGCTGCAGTTTATGTATGATCAAGGGTTTACAGCCCTAGAAGACAATGAACTCATGGGAAGACCAGTAGCGCTACAGGAAAAAATCGGAGAAAAATTAGCAAAGCTAAACATGAAAATGGGTGTATTTGTCATCAAATTCGATGGATTTTTTGACAAGCAAACCATGACGACTGGCAAGAAAGAGTGGACCGATTTATTCCTTGACTCTTGCCGAAAAGCGGTAGACACCTCGAAGCGTGTAAATGCAAAATGGGCCACCGTGGTTCCTGGTAATTTCACGAGAGATCTGCCCATGGGCATCCAAACAGGCCACGTAATAGATAACTTAAAACGTGCGGCAGAAATCTTAGAACCTGCGGGCTTAACGATGGTTTTAGAACCATTAAGTGACAACTCTGACTTATTTTTACGCTATTCCGATCAAACCTATAGCATATGCAGAGCGGTAGGCTCCCCCTCTTGCAAAATTCTTTTTGACATGTATCACATGCAAAGAAATGAAGGAAATCTCATTGCAAACATGGATAAATGCTGGGATGAAATCGCCTACCTACAAATAGGGGACAATCCGGGCCGTAAAGAACCAACGACGGGAGAAGTAAATTACCAAAATATTTTCCGGCACTTAAAACAAAAAAGATTTACCGGCGTTTTAGGCATGGAACATGGAAATTCAAAACCGGGTAAAGAAGGAGAAATAGCTTTAATTGAAGCTTATCGCAAATCAGACGTCTAATTATTGCCTATTTTATTTGCTAAAATGAAATTTAATTTAGACATTCGCTTAATTATCTAATTAAGATGGACTCAAAATTCAAAGCAATCAACGATCCTACCCGGAGAGAAATATTGCACTACTTAGTAAATGGCCCACAAAATGCAGGACAAATTGCCTCTCAGTTTGATATGAGCAAACCTAGCATTTCACATCATTTGGATCTGCTAAAACAAGCAAATCTAATCCAAGCTGATAAAAAGGGGCAATTTATTGTATACAAACTAGACAAAACTGGCTTTGAAGTTATACATGCCTGGTTTCAGTCCTTCTCTAAGTATTTTGAATTCCCTAAACCTAAAATTAGAATCGAAATTTAATCTGAATCAACATGAATTTTCACCTGCCCAGTACTTTTCAATTTATACAATCACATCTTCCAGCTAATACCAAAGGAATGGGTATTACGACTTTATCAAAGCGTAATATATTTCAATCCATTGGTGATTTTTTTGCGGAAAAATCGGGTAATAAAAGAGTATCCTATATAGCTGTAGGAGACGACTTTATTCATCAATTGCATTTTCAAGGGACTGATTTGATCGCTGAAAAAACAATCCAAATAGAGCAATTAGACCATTTTTATGTATCAGAAGGTCAAACTCCAGATGGTATTATACATCATCTTTCTTGTGATGCGACCATCATAAAATCTAAAAAGAAAACGGAGGATGTGCACATAAAAATCCTTCCTTGCCTTTTAGGTGAAAATGCGTCCAATATTCAAGTAATTCAAACCATTCAATGGGCACAAGAATCCAAGAAATCAATCATCGATATCTTGAAGACATGGCCAGAACGAATTGAAAAACATAAAGCAAAAATCGCTGCTGAAGAAGCGGCGGCTTTGAAAGCTGCAGAAGAGGAAGCAGCGGCGGTTAAAGCAGCGAAAGAAGAGGCTGAAGCAGTAAAAGCAGCTGAAGAAGAGGCAGCTAAAGCTGCTAAAGAATAATTATTCGTTTATTTTTTGGTCTACATTCAAATCGAATAATTCTTTCGAGGTTAGCGCCACGAGACTAACGAGTACCATCGTCACCCCTGCACCTATTAAAACGGATGGAACGGTTCCAAAGAACTTAGCCGCAACTCCCGATTCAAAGGCTCCCATCTCGTTCGAAGTACTAACAAAAACACCATTTACGGAAGAAACGCGGCCTCTCATTTCATCAGGAGTATAGAAGCGTAGAACCGTTTGGCGAATCACAACGCTGATCGAATCAAAAGCCCCAGTAAAGAAAAGAGCTGTGACTGAGAGCCAAAAATTAGTCGAAAGACCAAAAACGAAAGTGGCAATTCCGAATCCGGCAATCGCTAAAATTAAATTTCTCCAAGCATGTTTTAAAGGCGGGAAATAAACTAACGTAACCATCGTTACCACGGCTCCTACAGAAGGCGCAGCCCTTAAAATACCCAAACCCTCCGCCCCTACTTTCAAAATATCCTCCGCAAAAATGGGCAAGATGGCTATAACGCCGCCAAAAAGCACCGAGAACAAATCCAAAGAGATTGAATAGAGGATAATTTTGGTCTTAAAAACGTAGGCAATCCCTTCGCGCAAACTATGCCAAATCGATTCGTGTTGTACTGTCTTTACGGGTACGGGGCGATTTTCTATTTGAAAAATACACACCATGACACCTAGCAATAAGGCTATAACCGTTATCAATGAACCCGATAAACCTGCATAGGCATATAAGAATCCGGCCACACCTGGCCCTAAAATAGATCCTAATTGCCAAAAAGAGCTATTCCACGTTGCTGCGTTCGCAAACACTTCTTTAGGTACTAAAAAGGGATTTAATGAGGATGCTGCGGGGCTGAAAAAACCTTTGGAAAGACCTATAATAAAAATAACCGCATAGATCGAATAAATATGAAAATCTGGATCTACAGATCGAAGCTGCGAACTCGAATATAATAAAAAGATGGAGGCGGCAATGATGAGGGAAAGCGTCACCTGCATGATTTTTTTCTTATCTCGGTTATCGGCAAAATGACCTCCAAACAAGACCAAAGAAATAAAAGGTACGGCTTCTGCTAAGCCAATCAGACCCAATGCCAAAGGATTATGGGTTATCTTATAAATTTCGTAAGCTAAAACTACTTCTTGAATCAACAAGGCAATGGTAAAAAGCGTGTTCCCTGTCACATACGCTCTAAACTCTGGAAATTGCAATGCTTTATAAGCTTCTTTATGTTGAAAAAATCCCATGCAAAAGATAAAATAGTGGACTCCAAAATGCCAAATCTGCCCAAAGTCGCTTATCCTCAGAAAAAGACAAACGGGACAAAATGAACGTTAACCCAAATGTAACCAAAAAAGGCTCCGAAAACTACCTCACGAGAGCTATGCTTAATAAATCGCATCCTTTGTTTCAATTGTCTCTAAGGCAGAACCTACCTGAATTGTTCCTAAGGAAATAGGTACAAATTGCTGACCAAAATAGACTTTGTGATTAATCGTCCGAAAAGAGGCCAGTGTTTTTAAGGTTTCCAAATCTGATTCGCCTGAGAGGGGATTTACATTTACTAAAGAACATCGGGCACAAGGTTTGGCACCATACAAACGAACCTCTCCCATTTTTATCTCAGCCCAGGTATCTTCCACAAATGGTTCAGTCGAATTTACAATAATATTAGGGCGGAATCGCAAGCGATCTACTGGTCCGGTTAAGCGATCTTCCAATGCCTGGTAAGAGGCTGATCCTATGACTAAAAGTGGCAAAGAATCAGCGAATGAGGTGTTTTTAGCCAAAGAGGTCCAATGCTTTGGCTTCATTTCACGAGGATTTTCAGCTGAAATACGCACTAATTTAACGTCCTCTTTTAAAGCCTCTGAAAACCAAGACGACCAACCATCTAGAACTTCCTGAGCTAATAAGTGATCGTCCCAAATCTCTACGGGAATCCATGCACCTAAAGTAGGATTCCAAATTAGCTCCTTCGCAAAACCAGCAACAGAATCCTTCACCATAAATCCGTGATCGGATTCACTTAGCGTAAAACGCGTCAATTCAGGCCGGGTCCGCTGGGTAATAAATTTACCAGCAGCATCTACTAACATAAAACAACGATCGCCATGCAAACCTTCTCGTTCTACGACTGCTTTTTGCAACGAAATTGCCCCTAAGGACTTGATGGGATAGATAAAGAGATGCGAAATCATTGAACAAATGTAAGCTATTCTTTGAAAAAAGCCCTATGAGTACTTATAGGCTTTCGCCTTCTTAATATGGCAAGATTTTCCTAAGTTTGTTTTATTGATTGTATTCAACCTATACCTATGAAACATTTTCGCTTAGCCTTATTCGCCATTTTATGTCCTTTAGTCGTAGAAGCTCAACAAGTTTTAACATTAGAGGATGCGATCCAACAAGGAATTTCAAAGCAATATTCGATTCAAATTTCAAGACAAAGAGAACGTATCGCAGCCAATGAAAATACCTTAGGGAATGCCGGATTTTTACCTACTGTTACGGGTACAGCTTCTAAGAATTACACAATTTCGGGCCTAGATCAATCATTTTTTGGTGGTTTACGCCCACCATTAGTACAATCGGGTGTTAATTCAAATTCTGGAAATGCTGGTGTAGTGATGGCTTGGACACTTTATGATGGACAAGGAATGTTTATCCTGCGTGATCGCTTTAAAGAATTACAAAATTTAGGCGCTAAGCAAACAGAGACAAATATTGAAAACTTAATTGCGCTAATCTCCTCTACCTATTATGATCTAATTCGACAAAATTTGCGGGTAAATAACTTCAAAAAAGGCCTCGAAATTTCAAATGACCGATTAAAACTAGCCAAGGATCGCTACGAGGTAGGACAAGGCTCTAAAGTGGATTATTACTCCGCACAAGTAGATTATAATGAGGACAAAGCCCTATTAATCGCTCAGGAACAATCCTTCACCAATACTAAAATTGGATTTAATACGATTCTAATTAAAGACTACAAATCTGATTTCCAAATCAACACTAACATCGACTTACTGCCCAAGCTAAAGTTAGGGGAATTGAAAATGAGTGCCTTATCTCAAAACCCAAACCTAATTAGCGCTATTTTATCGAAAAAAATCAGTGATTTAGATACTAAAAGTTTACAGAGCCAACAAAAACCGCAAATCGATTTACTCGCAGGATATGCGATGAATAATGTAGCGAATGGGGCGGGTTTTGGAGTGGAAAAAGGAAGTAGTGATGTATTCAACTATGGTTTAAGGGCAACGATCAATATTTTCGATGGGTATAACCAAAAGCGCAGAGTTCAAAATGCGAAAATAAACGCAGAAATTGCCGCTATACAAATCGATGACTTGAAAAATGCCTTATTATCCTCTTTAGAAAGAACCTATGTTACCTATGAGAATTCGATGAATTTGATTCAATTAGAAACAGAAAACTACACGATTGCGAAGCAAAACATTGAAATCGCTTTTGATCGTTTCAAAGTAGGGATTGCCACCTCATACGAATTACGTGAGGTGCAACGCAATGCGGTAGCAGCAGAAACCCGTTTAATTGAGGCAAAATTTGCTGCTAAATCAGCTGAAATTGAACTAATTCGATTGAGCGGAAACTTGTTGTAATTCCTCGTTTAATTGTTGCTGATACAACTCATAATACAAGGATTTCTTCTTCATTAGTTCCTTGTGGCTTCCGCTTTCAATGATTGTGCCATCTGATAAAACAAAGATTCGGTTCGCTAAGCGAGCAGAGGAAACGCGGTGAGAGATAATCAAGGAAGATTTTCCTACTGTTACCTGCTTTAAATTTTCTAAAATCGTATGCTCGGTATGTGTATCTACGGCGGAGAGGCAATCATCTAATACGATCATTTTGGGATTTTTAACCAAAGCACGAGCGATCGACACACGCTGCTTTTGGCCACCTGAAAGTGTAATTCCTCGTTCACCTAAAATGGTTTCGAATTGATCAGGAAACTCCATAATATTATCATAAACGTCCGCTTGTTTCGCCGCCACTTCAATCGCTTCTTGTGTTAGTGTATCATTCCCGAAGCGAATATTATCCGAAATACTCGTCGAAAACAAAAATACATCTTGCGGCACAAATCCCACAAAAGAACGAACCCAAGCTATATCCCAATCCTTCAAGGAAATGCCATCCAATAAAATTTCACCTGAAATAGGATCATAAAAACGAGCCATTAATAACGCAACGGTAGATTTACCGGAACCTGTTTGGCCTAGTAAGGCAACAGACTCTCCACACTCAATTTTGAAATTCAGCTTTTCTAAAACGGGACGATCAGATCCAGGATAGGTAAAACTTACTTCCTTGAACTCCCAGTTTCCAACGATCTCCTGTCGAATTTGTTTTCCAGTCGTTAATTCAGATTTGGCATCTAAAAACTCGTTAATCCGCTTCTGAGAAGCAGCGGCTCTTTGAATCTGCGAACTCGTCCAACCTAAAGCGGTCACGGGCCAAGTCAACATAAACACGTACATAATGAATTCCGTAATATTACCCAAGGTCATCCGTCCGGCAATCACTTCCCTCGAACCAATGTACACGACTAAAATCGTTGAAAAACCGACCAATAAAGCAATCAAAGGGGTGAAAAGCGAATCCACCTTGACTAAACCCAGTGATTTAGATCGGTAATCATTCGACGCTGATGCAAATGAATCCAAGGATTTTTTCTCTCTTACAAATGATTTTAATACGCGAATACCCGAAAATGCTTCTTGAACAAAAGTAGAAATTTGAGATAAAGCACCTTGGATCTCTTCGGATTTTTTAATAATCACCGAATTCACATAATAAATACTAATCGATAAAATGGGCAGGGGCATTAATACATACCACATTAATTTCTGATTCACTTGCCACATTGAATAAATCACCAAGATAAAAACGGTAATTAAATTAAGTCCATACATCATACTCGGACCTACATACATACGTACTTTACCCACGTCTTCGGATATTCGAGCCATTAAATCGCCTGTATTTTGTTGACGATAGAAGGACAATGGCAATGTTTGGTAATGCGTATATATCTCGTTTTTTAATTCATACTCAATATGACGGGACATGACAATGAGGGTTTGACGAACTAAAAATAGGAATACACCCTTCAAGATAGCCATCAAAATAATCAAGCCGCCATAGAAAAATAAGGTGAATCCGAAGATTTCGTAGAAAGCTTTTTGGAGGGTAAATCCTTTGAAGAGAAAATAAATATCGATGGTTTCCGTCACTAAATCGAGCGCGTAACGAACTAATTGTGCTGGAAAAACTCCGAAAAAATTAGAGAATAAAGTGAAGATAATTCCAAGGACTAACAGCCATTTGTACTTCCAAAAATACTGATTGATATGACTTAATGCGCCCATATAAAGATTAATTGAGTACAAAGATAGGACCTTTATCAATTAAAATTCTTAATTTTGAGATTCAAAACAAGACGCTCTTTTTTTTCGGATGGTTAACAGGAGATTACTACGGGTTAAAGCATTTCAACAATTGTATGCTTACTATACCCAAGAACGTGCCCAGTATCAATTAGCTTTTGATGGTTTAGCGACCATTTTTCAGCCTGATTTATCCTTAATGGTCTCGAAAGAGGATCAAATGCCTCGTTTAGAGGGACTAAGACAACTAGCCGAAATTCAATTAAAAGAGCATTTCCAAGAAATCACTTCAGAAGAAACAATTCCCGTAGAAGCGCAAGATGCTGCTCAATCGGTTTTCCAGACTTACCACGCTAATGTTAAGCAAATCGCGGAAAAGCTGAAAAAGGATATGGTTTTAGAAGTAGAATCCATCAATAAGCAGTACCTGAAAATTCTATTTTATTTACAGCAATTACCATTAATTGCGCTTTGGGATGAAAACAGGCGTCTTTTAGAAAATTCGACGAAGACGTCCTTATTAGCAAAAAACAAAGTGCTTTATATTCTTTCCAAATGGGGTGATTTACAACGTGCCTTTGATAAAAATCGCATTGGTTGGTCGGAAGATGAAGAAAATTTAATCAAGAAATTATTTATCGAGAACATCCTGACGGATGAAACCTTCTTAACTTACCTTCCTACCTCAGGCAAGAAGTTTGAAGATGATTTAGAATTCGTCAAACATGTGTTGAAAAATTTCCTTTTAAAACACGAGTCGATGACAGAGTATTTTGAGGAAAAAGATTTAAATTGGTCTTTGAATAAGGATGTAGTAAAAAGCATGGCAAACAAAACCTTTAAAATAGAGGCTTTGGAGGACATGAGTTTACAGCCACTCGCGATCCAATGGGAGGACGATAAATTATTCTTTGAGGAATTGTTTGATTACAGCGTGACCGAAGACAAAAAACTAAGTACGTGGATCGGTGACCAAACTAAAAACTGGGAATCTGATCGCCTAGCGGTTTCAGATTTTATCATTTTAAAAATGGCCTTGGCCGAGATGGTTAAATTCTCAAGCATTCCGGTTAAGGTAAGTATAAATGAGTACATCGAACTAGCGAAAAACTATTCGACACCTAAGTCTGGCCAATTTATTAATGGTATTTTAGACGTGGTTTCGAGCCGCTTGGTTCACGAAAAAGTGATTAATAAATCGGGTCGAGGATTAATCGACATAGCTAATAAATAAAAATGAGCAAATCATCTAGATCTTTTTTGGCCTTCGTAGTAGGAGCTGCTGCAGGTGCCATCGTTGGAATTTTATATGCTCCAGATAAAGGAGAAAATACCCGCAACAAATTGTATTACCAATTGAATAAATACCGTGATCAATTAAAGCAATTAATCAACGATATTGTGGATGGTAAGGAGGTAATCGAAACCACAGCGAAATCAGAAGGCAAAAAAGTTGTTCAAGACGCGAAAATAAAAGCAGAGAAATTGCTAGAGGACGTGGAAAAAATGATGACTCAAATTAAGGCCAAATAATATGCGTTCCACCCTCCTATTTTTCTGTCTAATCGGGATTTTTTCCTGTACGAACCAGCAAAAAGAGGCCAATAATGCAACAGAAAATGCCATACCGGCAGCCTTAAAACCGAGTGCAGAAAAATACCCCATCCTGAAAGTAGATAAACCTTTTGTCTCTTTAGGGCGATTAGTCGAAGGAGATAGTGTTTTTCATACGTTCAATTTTAGAAATACAGGAAATCTGCCTTTGAAAATTATCTCTGTGAATGCATCCTGCGGATGTACTACACCTAAATGGAGCACTGATATTATTCAACCGGGGGAAAAAGGTTTCATCCGAGTGAAATTTGATTCTAAAGGAAAAGAGGGCAAATTGCAAAAAACCATTACCGCCTACTGTAATACGCTGCCCGCGGAGAACAGAATGGCATTTAAAGTAGAAGTCTTACCTAAAAAATAATCTTATGTTATTACTACAAGCACAGAGTCCAGCGTACATGCAAATCATCCTTTTTGGAGGTATTTTTGTCGTATTTTATTTCTTCATGATTCGTCCACAACAACAAAAAGCAAAAGAGGCGAAAAAATTCATCGAAGAATTAAAGACAGGCGATAAAGTGGTTACCATCGGGGGAGCACACGGAACTATTGTGACAATCCGCGAAAAAACAATCGTGGTAGAAGTTGATTCAAGCAAAGGAGTTCGTATGGTATTCGAAAAGACAGCGGTCTCTAAAGATGCGTCATCTCGTTTAACAGAAGAATAAAATATGACCACAGGCCTGAAACCTTTCATTGGAATTACAGGCGGAATAGGATCCGGCAAATCAACCATTTGCCGGATTTTTTCATGTCTGGGAATTCCGGTTTTTGAGGCTGATAAAGTGGCGCGAGATATTTGCGAGAAAGATACGGAAGTAAAGGAGGCTATTATCGCCGAATTTGGCCCTACCTCTTACCTGCCAGATGGAAGTTATAACCGCACTTGGATCAAAGGCTTACTTCAAAAATATCCGGGTGATATCGCTCAACTGAATTCCATCATACATCCAGCAGTTCGTCGCCAGGCGGCAGAATGGATCTCATCTACTCCTTCAGCTCCTTTTTGCCTATATGAATCCGCCTTGATTACTCCGCGTACTAAACCGGAACATATTTCGCAGATGATTACAGTAGATTGTCCTTTGAACGAACGTATTCAACATATTCAAAAAAGAAGTCAAATGAGTTATATGGAAACGATGCAAATGATCGATTTACAGCCGCAACCTAAAAACTACCTTTGGGGGGCTGATTTCGTGATTGCAAATGGTAAAAATGACCGTGTTTGGCCGCAAGTGATGAATATTATGGAGGTATTTGGGAATTAAGGCTATAAAAAGTAAATTTGATTATGGAAAATTTTGTCGTTTCAGCGCGTAAATACCGCCCTACCCAATTCGATTCTGTGGTAGGCCAAAGTCACATCACAACTACCCTTAAGAATGCGATTAAGTCAAATCACTTAGCGCAAGCCTTCTTGTTTTGTGGTCCTAGGGGAGTGGGGAAAACAACTTGTGCGCGTATTTTAGCGAAGACCATTAATTGCCAGGAATTAGGAGCAGATGGAGAAGCGTGTGGAAAATGTTCCTCTTGTCATTCCTTCCAAGAAAATACCTCGTTAACCATACATGAATTAGATGCAGCGTCGAATAATTCCGTAGAAGACATTCGTAACCTGATCGATCAAGTTCGTTATCCTCCTCAAAGTGGAAAATACAAGATCTACATCATCGATGAGGTTCATATGCTTTCGGCTTCCGCCTTCAATGCCTTTTTAAAGACCTTAGAAGAGCCGCCATCCTACACGATTTTCATCCTTGCGACTACGGAAAAACATAAGATATTGCCTACGATTCTATCGCGCTGCCAAATCTTTGATTTCAATCGCATCCAATGGAAAGACATGGCGTCACACCTATCTGCTATAGCCGAAAAAGAAGGTATCGCGGCAGAGCCCGCTGCCTTGGAATTGATTTCCATCAAAGCAGACGGGGGCCTAAGAGATGCTCTTTCGATGTTTGACTTAAATGTCACCTATTCGACTGATAATTCGCTCAAACATGCGGATGTGTTAGAGAACTTACATATTTTGGACAGTGATTATTACTTCCAATTAACTGATTTCTTTGTACAGCAAAACCATACGGATGCACTCGTACTTTTGGACGAAATTATGCGCAAAGGTTTCGATGGACAACAGTTTATCGCTGGGCTTTCTGAACACTTTCGTAATTTGTTGTTTGCAAAAGATCTGAAGACACTTGCCTTAATGGAATTGAGCGAAGAGAACCGAGCTAAATTCCAAACGCAATGCGCATCAACCTCAGCCTCTTTCTTATTATCGGCCATGAATCTTTGCTCACAATGTGAGATTCATTATAAAGCAGCCAAGAATTCTCGTTTGCATGTCGAACTGACCTTATTGAAAATTACGTATTTGCCGTCGGTCTATCAGCCAGTAGCACAACCTGCGGTGGAGGGTGGCGCCGGAAAAAAGTCTGAGAGTAAACCGATAGCCCCGGCGGCGGTAGCTGCTGTGGAAGTCGCTAAGGCACCGGTAGCTGAAGCACCAATAGCTGAGGCTCCTATTGCCATCACTCCAGGAATTCCTACTGCAGAGATTACAGCTACGGCGACTCCGGCAGCGCCAGATCTTATTGAAACGCCCGTTGCAAGACCAAGCAGTCATGGCTTACGTAGTGCGAAGAAAGTGGCAAGCTCTAATCAAAGTGAAGAGAATAGCGAAACTAATAACCAAGGATCAGCTCAGAATGAGCCATTTACCTTCGAAGAGTTGAATTTAGTTTGGACCAATATCGCCCAAGGATTTAAAAAGAGCAATTTCATCAACAAATATGTGATGATGAATCGAGAATTTAGTTTGGTAGATTCGGTCATTCACATGAAGCTCGAAGGGGAAGCGCAAATACAGCAATTCAATGATTCCCTAAAATTGGAATTAATCACGCAATTAAGAGAAAAACTTAATAATGATACAATTGACCTCAGTCTAGATATAATGGATGGCGAAGTTTCTGATAAAAAGTTGATCTATACGCAGTCGGATAAATATGATTTCTTATCCCAAAAACACCCGATTCTGGTGGAAATGAAGCAAAGAATGGGATTAGATCACGAATTTTAACGAATTTGGCCTTGTCCTATGCCGATCCATTTTTCGGTGACTAATTTCTCCAAAGCGAAGGGGCCTCGGGCATGCAATTTTTGGGTAGAAATACCTATTTCAGCACCTAATCCAAATTCCCCTCCATCCGTAAATCGAGTAGACGCATTCCAATAAACGGCCGCTGCATCGACTACCGATAAAAAATAATGGGCTTCCACCTCATCAGAGGTAATAATCGCTTCCGAATGACGGGATGAATAAGTGCTTATATGAGTAAGTGCCTCTTGAGAATCGCTAACAACTTTAATAGAACAAGCAAAATCCAAGAATTCCCGTCCAAAATCAGCTTCGCTAGCCTTTTCTAAAAAAGGATACGATAGCTTTTCAAGAATTGTATAGGATAGCTCATCTGCAAAAATCTTAACCGAATAAGACTGTAAAGGATCAAGAACCTGGGTCAAAAATTCATTGGCAATCGACTGATGAATGATAATAGTATCTAGAGAATTACAGACCGAAGGTCGGGAGACTTTGGCATTCACCACAACCTCTACCGCCATATTTATATCTGCTGAGGACGCCACATAGGTATGGCAAACTCCAGCACCTGTTTCGATCGTAGGAACGAGGGATTCCTTTCGAACCCGTTGGATTAAGGCCTCTGAACCACGGGGAATAATCACATCGATATATTTCACTGCGGTCAAGAGCGTAGTCACCAGTTCCCGATCCGTAGGCATTAAATATACAACATCCGTCGAAATTCCCTGCTGAATTAATGCCTGATGAATCAAATTCACTAAAATAGTATTTGTATGCAGCGCATCCGTTCCGCCTCGTAATACGGCCGCATTTCCAGATCGAATACACAAAGCTGCCACATCAATTGTGACATTAGGACGAGATTCGAAAATAACTCCCACCACCCCCAAAGGGACAGTGACTTTAGTGAGTTCTAATCCATTAGGGAATGTTTTTTTTACTAGTGTTTGCCCCGTTGGATTAGGTAATTGCGTTACGGAAATCACACTATCAGCTAGATTTTCAAGTCTCTCCTCCGTTAATTGAAGGCGATCGCGCATCGGATGATCGAAAGGCATAAGATCTAAATCCTTTTGATTCTCTAGAAAGATCGCGGCAGAATTTTCCCTAATTAATGTGGCTAAACTTAAAAGGACCGCATTTCGGGACTCCCCGCTTGCCATCGCTAAAGAGGATGCAGCTGTACGAGTGCGCTGAAATTGATCTAGTATAGTAGACATTTTAATTCGATACGTTTAATCTGATTTTTTGCCAGGATCGTTCTCCAGTGGTCCATTGAAGAATATAAGCACTAGACGGTAAACTAGTTAAATCCAAAGGATAAATTTGCTCTCCTGCCTCAAAATTAAGGCTTTTTGAGGAAATTAGCACACGTCCTTGGTTATCAATGACTTGATAATTCACCGTCGCAGGTTTTTCTAAACTAAATTTCCAATAAAATAAGCCTCTGGAGGGATTCGGATACACCATGGCCTGCGTTTCCTCTAATTCATTACCCAGAATAGGGCTGCCGAAAAGAGTCATTTGGGCATCCAACCACGTTAATCGACCCTGTATCCAGTTTTTCAACCAATTTACTTCATCTATTAAACTAGAACCCACATAATAATTAGGCCATATTTTTTTGCCCATTAAAGGGTACTTCTGAAAATTACGCGTAAGTGGATCCTTTAATATCACCTGCACCGAATCAATAGAGGAATTAATTGCGTTCGTATTCAAAAAAGTAGAGCGCACAGTCTTCCAGCGCGTGGCTAAAGCCTTACGAAAACTCGCATCTTGAATCAATTTATTCCACCAAAAAGGCACTTGCCAGTAATCTTTAGAACCCGCATCAGTCTCCATTGCTTTATAGACGAAGCCATCCGTTTTCCAACCATTTAAATAATCCGCATTACCAAAGGCGATATTAAAATCCCAGGCTGGCCCCATCTTAATCTTCCCTCCTAATGACTCTTTATCCTTATACAAATAGGTACTCAATCGATAGCCATCCACATTACGGGTGACCTCATTCAAAATGAAATAATTTACAAAGGAAGGCATATCCATCAAATCCCTAAAACTAGCTTTGGGATCATTCATATCCTCAGTCATCAATTTCTGCTCCCATTTATTGATATAATCGCGAATATAGATCAATTGCTGCTGGGTGATGATGCCGTATTTCGGATATTCAATTTGAAACTCACATTTTTGAGTAGCCAGTATGCCTGAGGTATAATTACTTTTAAAGGTGGTGGAAGGGGAACCACTCGTCTTATCGATTTTCAATAGATAGCCACCAGTTACATCATCACCAGCATTTTCAGTAGGATATAAATCTGAAATAGGTACACGGTTTTTACCTTGCTTAATTTTCTCCATTAAGACATATACCCCTCTGTATTCGTCATTGATGATTAGCTCAATAAATTTCGTCTTACTATTGAGTACGCCCAAACGACCAGCAATCATCTGCGCGAGAAAATCACGCATAAAGGAACGGTCGTTATAGGACGCATTTAGCACCCAATCCGATTCCTCCGGCATCTGAACCAAAGACAATTTTTTATCTATTACCCCAGTGGTATCGGTCCATAATTCGATTCCATAAGGCTTTTTAACATACCCCGGAAGAAAATAAAAATCGGCTTGCGAAGTAGATCCACGGAATTCAATGCCCGCCACCGTGGTGATGGTAGGCGATGCAGATAGTTGATTTAATTGTCCAGCACCTTTATCAAAAATCTCCATGGTCACTGGAATTTTTGGTTCATCCTGAATAACTCGGGTTTTCGTATTAATCCGAATGATGGGGAGATTTGAAACGCTAAGACTTTGGGAATAAAGTGCCCAAGGCAAAAGTAGAAGAACAAATAGGCTTTTCTTCATCTAAAAATCGTAACCGAGGGTTAAATAAGATATAGGGGATTTTACTTCCTTATTTTCTAGGCCAAAGGCGTAATCAAACTTTACAAAATAACCGAAAACTGTCGCACGAGCTCCGAAACCATATCCTACTAAAAATGGATTGCGGTAATCGGTTACAGTTGCTTGGAATGGATTGGTATTACCCCCATACACATTCGTATTAAATCCATTTGATTTCGCAAATGGGCTAGAACCAGACCAGGCAGTTCCTACGTCTGAAAAGCCCACTAATTGAACCGAATTTACTATAGAGGAGGATTCAATAGTGAATAAAGATTTTACTGGGATCCTTAACTCAGCATTAAATAATAAATGACTATTCCCACTTAACTTATTTAATGCGAACCCGCGCAGTGGAGAAATAAATTGACTCATAAATACATCTCGATTTGCTAAACCACCTAAGCCAAGTGGAGTTTCTTGATTACGAGTTTCTGATTTATTAAACAACCAATTATCCATCCCTCCTAACATAGAAGCCTGTGTTTTCGATCCCATTTGATGTGAAGCTGAAAAGCGGGTAGCTAAATAAAAAGTGTTCGAAAGCTTCTTATAGTAGCGCGCATCCAATCCTAATCGAACAAAATCACCGGTATTAACTAAATCTTTATGACCTTCTGCTACTAGGCTGAATTTAACTCCTGTTCGTAGATTTTCGCCCATAGGAACCGTATTATCAAACACATAATTCAATTGGGTGCCTGCATAACCCGAATAATCCTCCTGGGTATTTAAGGAATATTGACTAAATAATCGGTTAGTGGAATAGGTGCCAGTGACAGTTAATCTACTTAATAGGCTAAATGGATAAGTAGCACTCAAGGCAAAACGATTAAATCGAATCTTCTGTGCATCCGCTTCGGTATCTTGCCCCAGAACTTTACGGTCATACCTAAATGTCCAATCCAGTTTATTGGCTAAATAGCTATATTCTCCCCAAATGTCTGAATTACGAAGATTAGCCGTTAAAAATGCCCCCGCTTTAAATAGATGGTTTTCTAATAGATCATTTGCTTTGACCTCATAGGCATACCCAATTCCTCTAATTGGATCTGACTTAAATAGCCCTTCCGACGTATTCATCACAAAGGAATTTTCATAATCCAAAGGACCGATTAATTTACCTGGCTCTCTTTTTAATCGAATAGTTTGTTGACGTTCTAGACGTGCCCTCCTTGATTTTTTGGCTAGATCAGTCGTTTCGCTAAGTACCGGTTCAATGGAATTCAAAACAACAGGATCCACGATAGTGGGTATCCAACTAGAGTTAGTTAATTCATCTAGGCTTGCCCAGCTGTAACGAGCAATTTTATCCACAAGTATGGTATTTTCGATACTCGAAATGCCGCTAGGTGAAACCTCGAAATTATCCCAAGCTACGGAGCGCACGGCCATTTGTTGAAAAGTGGTATCAGCTAATTGCAATCGAATAAGTCTATTACCTTGATTTTGGGCTTGTAAAAAATAGGCTATTGAATCAGATCGGAATTGAAAATTAAAAACCCTACCAGAAGTGGAAAACAACCGAGTTGGATTTTCTGGTTCCTCTGGACTCCAAATAAAGGCAGACGTAAAAGGAGCTGCGGGTGCAGGCAAAGAATCAATATAACGATCAGTTAAATACAAAATTCGATTATCTGGTAAGAAGTGCGCCTCCGTTTCATCGAAAGCATCTTTTGTCACGGGGTTCAACCGATTTCGTTTTAAATCATAGATTCCCACATCCACTTGACCTTTCTCAATCACTCGAACTAGCATTTTAGTGCCGCTCGCTGACATTTCCATATCCAAATAAGATAGATTGGCTATCTTCTTTTTATCCTCCCCTTTGGCTTTTCCAGATTTATCAATTTGAAAAGTCTTGAACCAGCTATACCCCTGATCTGAATATAACACGGCTAATTGATTTTTAGCACTCCAAGACAACAAAGGACCCTTGCCTGAAGTAATTCGATTGACATCTTTTAAACCCGACTGTAAAATAACCTGGGACTTGTTTAGACCAATGGTATGTAGATTAACACTGAATCGACCTGCTTCGTCCGTCACCCAAACCTCATGTAAGCCATCTGGACTAAGTCGATAGGTACTCATTTTGGTTTGGGATGCCTTAAATTCATCGGTAGAGAAAACTTTTTGAGAATTCACTTCTAACTGTTTCGCATCATTCAAATAATAATCAAACCAATCCTTTAAAAACTTCGAAAATGGTTTGCGAATTGTGCTTGAAATGCTTGATTGCTCACTACGAATGATTCGAGTCAAATTCAAGATATTTCCTACGGCCTGTTTTCCATAGGTGGACGCAATGTAGAACCAGATTGATTGTCCTAATAATTCTGCCTCTTTTCCACGTGCTAAAGGAAGTTTTCGAATTTTATTTTCACTGATGATTTGGTAGGTAAAACGTCTCATATCAGGCGAATCACCGGATGCAATATAGGCAGCCATACCGAGCACATACCATTCTGATACGTTCAATAACAAGGAGTTTTGTAACACATCTTTTACACTGCCTCCATATAAGAGATCTTGTAAATAGACACGCGCAACTTGCTTAGTTAATTCTTGTTTAAATGAGCCCAAATTATCTTTAAAGGCTATTTCAACTCGAAATTTAGATAAATTCTCTTCCTCTACATCTTTCGCATTAGCTAAAGAAATTCCACTATTGCTTTGTAGCCAAGATTCGTGATTAGGGTAAATAAAGATCTTTACTTTTTGGACTGGAGAATAAGAAATTAACTCCGTAACGCGTACAAAATCAGCTTCTAAAAAGGCCAAAGTTGATTTAGCCATCGGCTCATTTTTCTCTAAATAGTATATTTCAAAATTAGAGCTGGCCACAAATTTCCACTGAAATTTCTGGTATTGAATCCGGTGATTTTCGGGAAGCCATTGAGAGCTTTGAGCTTCCAGCTGCGTGCAAGCAGAGAACCACAAAAGAAGCGCAAGAAGTAGGGAAAGATAAATTCTCATTTGGCCCAAAGACTTTAAAACCAAATTTACAGATTTAAACGGAAAATAAATGATAAAATCGACGAATTGATACTTCAGAATGAACACTTGATCTACCTAGGATTTCGTCCGTCCATTGTTTGGCAAAATA
>CAMDSI010000012.1 GCA_945906915.1 Spirosoma fluviale
TTTGCTGATTGCGCAACCCAGTAAGGGCTTGCTTTAATTTTATGCGTTCCGCTGAATTAGCGCCGTATTGTAAAATCGGCTCATTCACAGGTGTAGGAACTTGAAAAACTCCTGAGGACATATTGTTTCGTTGATGTGTAAGTAATAGGCTACTAAATTACGGCTTTTCTACTTATTATCAAGGTGCCTGCAATGGAGCAGCAAAGCTGAGGTAAGGTTTCAATCGCCTCCACGCCACCTGATCTAGTAATTGTATTTGCTGCAATGATTCGAAATCCTTCAGCGGACCATGCTGTTTTCTATAGGCCAAAACCACCTTCGACTGCCCATAGGGCAAATACGGATGCTTGAAATCTTTCCATTCCACCTGATTAATTTTCAAAAATCGATAAACTCCTGCTCCTACCTTTAATAAGGCCTTATTTTCTTTTACCCAAACCGAGTCCAAGCCATAGACCTCTTTCAATT
Source organism: Spirosoma fluviale (assembly GCA_945906915.1). Classification (GTDB taxonomy): domain Bacteria; phylum Bacteroidota; class Bacteroidia; order Cytophagales; family Spirosomataceae; genus Aquirufa; species Aquirufa fluvialis_D. The sequence goes on from CAMDSI010000012.1 coordinate 469, forward strand.
GATCCACCTGGTAAAACCCACCCAATTTCTCCCGATAGGTGATGATCCTTTTGGCAAACCCAGGACCAATCCCATTCAGCGCCACCCAAGCCGCCGAGTCCGCGGTATTGATATCAATCGCCTGCTGCCTCCTGTGGCCTCCTGACTCTTTCCCTCCGGACTTATGGCTCCCATAGTCGACCCAAGCTTTCCGCCGGCCTCCGGACTTATAGCTTCCGGACTCATTCCCTCCGGACTTAAACCCTCCGGACTTCGGCCTTATCTCCTTATAATTCGCCTCCCAAACCACCGGATTAAATTCCAACCTTTCCTGCTCTTTAGTATAGTACTCGCTTCCTATATAGTAGACCACATAGATTCCCATCATAAAGAAGAGAACAATAATCCCTTTAATCTCGTCATGCGTGTAGGCGAGGGTGAAGCGGAGGAGGTAGTGGAGCTTGTTTTTCATTAGTGGATGATTGATAATGGTGAATGGTGAATGGTAAATGGTGAATGAGGTGCCGATTGTTGATGGTGAATGAAATTTAAACTACAATCATTTACCATTCACCACTTACCATTTACCATTCTTTCGGCAATCTCAAACAAAAATCTCACACCTCCCTTGCATCTCAAAAAATTATCAGTACCTTTGCAGGCTATTTTAGGGTACAAGTCTACGGACCTATCCAAAAAGAAATGATTTCTGAAACACAATTCCTTTATCGTAGGGGAAACGCAAAGGGGAATCATTTTTTCATCTACGAGGCATTTCAGCTTTAAATTGTGCCCTAAGGGCCCTTATTCATTTAATTTAAAACGTATATAGCCTTGAGTAACATCACTGCCACCGGAAGACACAGCTTTGCAAAAACGCAGTCTGTGATCGATTATCCAGATTTTCTGGATATCCAAATCAAATCCTTTCAGGATTTTTTCCAGCTAGAAACAGCTGCCGAGAATCGTACTGACGAAGGTTTATTTAAAGTGTTTGCTGAGAATTTTCCAATCGCGGATTCGCGGGAAAATTTCGTTTTGTCGTTCGTTGACTACTCTGTAGATCCGCCGAAGTATTCGGTAGATGAGTGTATCGACCGCGGTTTAACGTATTCAGTACCTTTAAAAGCGAAATTACGCTTGATCTGTAATGATACAGACAACGAGGATTTCCAAACCATCGAACAGGAAGTATTCTTAGGAAACATTCCTTACATGACAGAACGTGGATCCTTCGTGATCAATGGCGCTGAGCGTGTCATCGTTTCTCAGTTGCACCGTTCACCAGGTGTATTCTTCGCGCAATCGAAGCACACAAATGGTACTAAATTGTATTCGGCTCGTATCATTCCATTCAAGGGTTCTTGGATTGAATTTGCAACGGACGTTAACAATGTGATGTATGCGTACATCGACCGTAAAAAGAAATTCCCAGTAACTGTATTGCTTCGTGCGATTGGTTATGGTAATGACAAGGATATCCTTGATTTATTTGGCTTAGCTGAAGAAATGAAGGTGGATAAGAAGAATTTGAAAACTACGGTAGGCCGTCGCTTAGCTGCGAGGGTTTTGAAAACGTGGCAAGAAGACTTCGTAGATGAAGATACAGGTGAGGTAGTTTCTATCGACCGTAACGAAATCTTGATCGAGCGTGATACTGTTATTACAGAGAACGAGATCGAGACGATTTTGGAATCAGGATCAAGCACGATCATCTTGCACAAAGACGATGTGAACGTATCAGATTACAACATCATCTACAATACATTACAAAAAGATACATCCAACTCGGAAAAAGAGGCGGTAGAAGTTATCTACAAGCAATTACGTAATACGGATGCTCCAGATGAGCAAACGGCACGTGATATCATCCAAAACTTGTTCTTCTCGGATAAGCGTTATGATTTAGGCGAAGTAGGTCGTTACCGTATCAATAAAAAATTAGGCCACGATATCCCGATGGATATTAAGGTGTTGACTAAGGAAGATATTATTTCTATCGTGAAGTATTTGATCGGTTTGATCAACTCTCGCGCGGTTGTCGATGATATTGACCACTTGTCTAACCGTCGTGTTCGTACGGTGGGTGAGCAATTATATGCTCAGTTCGGCGTAGGTTTAGCACGTATGGCTCGTACGATCAAAGAACGTATGAACGTTCGTGATAACGAGGACTTTAAGCCAGTAGATTTAATTAATGCACGTACGTTATCGTCTGTGATTAACTCGTTCTTTGGAACGAATCAGTTATCTCAGTTTATGGACCAAACAAATCCATTAGCCGAGATCACGCACAAGCGTCGTATGTCTGCACTAGGGCCAGGTGGTCTTTCTCGCGAAAGAGCTGGTTTCGAGGTTCGTGACGTTCACTATACGCACTATGGTCGTCTTTGTACGATTGAAACACCAGAGGGACCGAACATCGGTTTGATTTCATCTCTTTGTGTGCACGCGAAAGTAAACGGAATGGGCTTCATTGAAACTCCTTACCGTCTAATCGAATCAGGTAAAGTAGATACGTCTACGACTGTTTCATATTTAACGGCAGAAGAAGAAGATGGAATGAACATCGTTCAAGCGAATGCACAGATTGACAAAACGGGTAAATTCTTATCTGAGCGTGTGAAGGCACGTTTTGAAGGTGACTTCCCTTTAGTGAATCCAGCGGACGCACAATATATGGACGTTGCTCCTAACCAAATCGTATCCGTTGCTGCTTCTATGATTCCTTTCTTAGAGCATGATGATGCGAACCGTGCCTTGATGGGATCGAACATGCAGCGCCAAGCTGTGCCTTTATTGCGCCCAGAAGCGCCAATCGTAGGTACAGGTTTAGAGCACCGCGTGGCGATTGACTCTCGCACATTAGTAGTAGCAGAAGGTAGCGGGGTTATCGAATATGTAGATGCCTTGAAAATCGTTGTTAACTACGATCAAACAGAAGAGCAAAAATTAGTGAGCTTCCACGGTTCTACTAAAGAATACAAATTAATCAAGTTCCGTAGAACGAACCAGGATACAACGATCAACTTAAAGCCAATTGTCTTCAAAGGACAAAAAGTGGTGAATGGTCAAGCGCTTTGCGAGGGTTATGCAACTCAAGCGGGTGAGCTAGCTTTAGGTCGTAACATGAAAGTGGCGTTCATGCCATGGCAAGGTTATAACTTTGAGGATGCTATCGTGATGTCGGAGAAAGTAGTTCGTGACGATATCTTTACTTCGATCCACATTGAGGAATTCGAATTAGAGGTACGTGATACGAAACGTGGTGAGGAGGAATTAACTTCAGAGATCCCGAACGTTTCAGAAGAGACAGTTCGTAACCTAGATGAGAACGGTGTTGTTCGTGTAGGTTCAGAGGTGAAAGAAGGTGATATCTTGATTGGTAAGATTACGCCAAAAGGAGAATCTGATCCAACTCCAGAAGAGAAATTATTACGTGCCATCTTTGGTGACAAAGCAGGTGATGTAAAAGATGCTTCGAAGAAAGCGCCACCGTCATTAAAAGGGGTGGTTATCGATACGAAATTGTTCGCTCGTCCTAAAAAGGATAAAGAAGAACGTGACAAATCGAAAGCTGAATTGAAGAAAGTAATGAAGCAATACGGTAAAGACTTATTAGACGTGCGTAAAATCATGATCGATAAGACCGTTACTTTATTAGCTGGAAAAACGTGTGGTGGTATCCGTCACAAGTTTGGTACAGTGATCGTAGAGAAGGGAGTTAAATTCACTGCGAAAAACATCGAAGAATTATTATTCCCAGATAAAAACTTATACCGCGATGAGTCAACGTATGCAGTTCCAGAAGAAGCGAATTTACTTTCAGATTTGATCGTAGAGGACGCTACTGCGGATGCAGCGACTAACGCGACTTTCTTAGCCTTAATTAAGAGTTTCCACGTTCGTCGTAACGAAATCGCTGGAAATTTCAAGCGTGAGCGTTTCGTGTTAGAGGTAGGTGATGAATTGCCTGCAGGTATCGTGAAATTAGCGAAGGTGTATGTAGCTAAGAAGCGCAAGTTAAAAGTGGGTGATAAGATGGCGGGTCGTCACGGTAATAAGGGTATAGTTGCCCGTATCGTTCGTGAAGAAGATATGCCATTCTTAGAAGATGGAACACCAGTAGATATCGTATTGAATCCACTAGGCGTACCATCTCGTATGAACTTAGGACAAATTTACGAGACCGTATTAGGTTGGGCTGGTCAAAAATTAGGAAAGCGTTATGCTACGCCTATTTTCGACGGTGGAACTGAAGCAGAGGTAGCCGCTGAATTAACGTTAGCAGGCTTACCAGACTGGGGTCGTACGTATTTATACAATGGTTTAACGGGTGATAAATTTGATCAACCGGTGACTGTAGGTATCATCTATATGTTGAAACTGGGTCACTTAGTGGATGATAAGATGCACGCACGTTCGATCGGACCTTACTCATTAATTACGCAACAACCATTGGGTGGTAAAGCTCAGTTTGGTGGTCAGCGTTTTGGTGAGATGGAGGTTTGGGCATTAGAGGCCTTCGGTGCAGCGAATATCTTGCAAGAGATCTTAACTGTGAAGTCTGATGATGTCATCGGTCGCGCTAAAGCTTATGAAGCGATTGTGAAAGGGGAGAATATGCCTAAGCCTAACATTCCAGAATCATTCAATGTATTGATTCATGAATTGAGAGGTTTAGCCCTTGAAATCACCCTTGAATAAAAACCATTGGGCTTTGGCCCTAAAAAAAAGAGTTCATTTTCCAATAAAATACAAAGAAAATGTCATTTAAAAAGACTAGAAAGCTGAATAGCGATTTCCAAAAAGTAACCATTTCCCTTGCCTCTCCAGAGTCAATCTTAGAGGGGTCTAACGGGGAGGTAACACAACCGGAAACCATCAACTACCGTACCTACAAACCCGAAATGGGTGGTTTGTTTTGCGAGCGTATCTTCGGTCCTACGAAGGATTGGGAGTGTCACTGCGGTAAATACAAGCGTATACGTTACAAAGGCATCATTTGCGATCGCTGTGGTGTAGAAGTAACCGAGAAAAAAGTACGTCGTGAGCGTATGGGCCACATCGAATTAGTGGTTCCCGTAGCACACATCTGGTACTTCCGTAGCTTACCGAATAAAATCGGTTACATGCTAGGTCTATCTACTAAGAAATTAGACCAAGTGATCTATTACGAGCGATTCGTAGTAGTTCAAGCAGGTATGTACGCGGAAGAAGGAAAGATTGGTAGCCAATACCTTGATTTCTTAACAGAAGACGAGTACTTAGATATCTTAGACAAATTACCGCGCGAGAACCAACATTTACCTGATGAAGATCCACAGAAATTCATCGCGAAAATGGGTGCTGACGCGTTAAATATGTTATTATCACGCATCGAATTAAACAGCTTATCGGCTGACTTACGTCACTCTGCGGATACAGAATCATCTCAACAACGTAAGGCTGAAGCCTTGAAGCGTTTAAAGGTGGTAGAAGCATTCCGTGAGTCGATCGGTCGTATCGATAACCGTCCAGAATGGATGATCATCAAAATGGTTCCCGTAATTCCACCAGAATTACGTCCTTTAGTGCCATTAGATGGAGGTCGTTTTGCGACATCTGATTTGAACGATTTATACCGTCGTGTAATTATCCGTAACAACCGTTTGAAGCGTTTGATCGAGATCAAAGCGCCAGAGGTAATCTTACGTAACGAGAAGCGTATGTTGCAAGAGGCTGTAGATAGCTTATTTGACAACTCTCGTAAAGTAAATGCGGTTCGTTCTGAAGGTAACCGTGCTTTGAAATCCCTTTCTGATATGTTGAAAGGTAAGCAAGGTCGTTTCCGTCAAAACTTATTAGGTAAGCGTGTCGATTATTCAGGTCGTTCCGTTATCGTCGTAGGTCCAGAATTGAAAATGCACGAGTGTGGTCTTCCGAAGGATATGGCAGCTGAATTATTCAAGCCGTTTGTAATCCGTAAGTTGATCGAACGTGGTATTGTGAAGACGGTTAAGTCTGCGAAGAAAATTGTTGATCGTAAGGATCCAGTGGTTTGGGATATTTTGGAAAACGTAATGAAAGGACATCCGATTCTTTTAAACCGTGCTCCTACCCTTCACCGTTTAGGTATCCAAGCTTTCCAACCGAAATTAATCGAAGGAAAAGCGATCCAATTGCACCCATTAACTTGTACGGCATTTAACGCCGATTTTGATGGTGACCAGATGGCGGTTCACGTTCCACTAGGACATGAAGCGATTTTGGAAGCCTCTTTATTGATGCTTGCATCTCATAACATCTTGAACCCTGCAAATGGTGCCCCTATTACGGTACCATCTCAGGACATGGTGTTAGGTTTATATTATGTAACGAAAGGTCGCAAGACAACTCCTGACCACAAAGTAGAAGGAGAAGGACGTCGTTTCTACGGATTTGAGGAGGTTGTTATCGCCTTGAACGAGAAGAAATTATCGAAGCACGCGAACATCGTAGTGAAAGCTACGGTACGTAAGGAAGATGGTACTTTGGTACAAGAAATGGTGGAAACTGTTGCTGGCCGTGTATTATTCAACTTATGTGTTCCTGAGGCAGTAGGTTACATCAATGAGTTATTGACGAAGAAGAAGTTACAACAAATCATCTCACATGTTCACAAGATCTGTGGTATGGCTCGTACGGCTCAATTCTTAGATGATATTAAAGAATTAGGCTTCCAACAAGCCTTCCACGGTGGTTTATCGATGGGTATTGGCGATGTTCAAATTCCTGCTGAGAAGGCTTCTTTAGTGAAGAAAGCACAGGAAGATGTTCAAGCGGTTTGGGACAACTACTTAATGGGTCTAATCACAGATAATGAGCGTTACAACGCAGTTATTGATATCTGGACAAAAGTGAACTCGAAAATTACCGAGACGCTGATGAAGCAGATGGAGGAAGACAACCAAGGATTTAACGCGATCTATATGATGATGCACTCCGGAGCCCGTGGTTCTCGTGAGCAAATTCGTCAACTAGGTGGTATGCGTGGTTTGATGGCGAAGCCTCAGAAGAACTTACAAGGTTCTATTGGTGAAATCATCGAAAACCCGATCCTTTCTAACTTTAAAGAAGGTCTTGACGTATTAGAGTACTTTATCTCGACTCACGGTGCGCGTAAAGGTTTGGCAGATACTGCCTTGAAAACAGCCGATGCGGGTTACTTGACACGTCGTCTACATGATGTAGCTCAAGATGTTATTGTAAATGAGGACGATTGCGGTACCCTTCGTGGTATTGAAGTTTTCCCATTGAAAGACAACGAGGAGATCATCGAACCATTATCTGAGCGTATCTTAGGTCGTGTTTCTATTCACGATGTATATGATCCGATCACGAATGAATTAATCGTTGCTTCAGGTGATGAAATCACTGAAATAGTAGCGAATAAAATTGATGAGACAGCGATCGAATCAGTAGAAATTCGTTCGGTATTAACTTGTGAGACGTTAAGCGGTGTGTGTGCGAAATGTTACGGACGTAACTTAGCGACAGCAGCGATGGTGAACTTAGGAGAAGCAGTAGGTGTAATCGCCTCTCAATCGATTGGTGAGCCAGGTACACAGTTAACATTACGTACATTCCACGTAGGTGGTACGGCACAAAACGTTTCTTTAGATGCGAGCGTAAAAGCGAAATTTGACGGGGTGATTAACTTCGAAGAGGTTCGTTCAGTAAGCTCTACAGATGCAGATGGTAAGCCAGTTGAAATTGTCATGGGTCGTTCTGGTGAGGTTCAAATTGTGAATCCAGCTAACAAACAAATTTTGATCTCTTCTAACATTCCTTATGGTTCATTCTTACGCGTTAAGGAAGGCCAAGCGGTGAAAAAAGGAGATGAAATCTGTGCTTGGGATCCATACAATGCGGTAATCCTTTCTGAGGCTGAAGGTAAAATTGAATTCGAGGCAATCGAAGAAAACAATACCTACAAAGAGGAAGCGGATGAGCAAACAGGTATGCGTGAGAAGGTTATTGTAGAATCGAAAGATAAGACAAAGAACCCATCCGTATTAGTGAAAGCAAAAGGTAAAGAAGATTTAGTATATAACGTTCCAGTAGGTGCTCGTTTAGCCATCGACGAAGGAGATAAAATCAAAGCGGGTCAAATTATCGCCAAGATTCCTCGTGCAGCAGGTAAAACGCGTGACATTACAGGAGGTCTACCACGTGTAACGGAATTATTCGAAGCGCGTAACCCTTCTAACCCAGCGGTGGTAACTGAGATTGATGGGGTTATTTCTTACGGTGTGATTAAGCGTGGTAATCGGGAGATTATCGTAACACCTAAAGAGGGAATAGAGCGTCGTTATTTAGTGCCTTTGACTCGTTTCATCTTAGTACAAAATAATGACTTCGTACGTGCGGGTTCTCCTTTATCTGATGGTGCTATTACGCCTTCAGACATCTTGAAGATCAAAGGACCTACGGCAGTACAAGAATATTTAGTGAACGAAATCCAAGACGTTTACCGTCTACAAGGTGTGAAAATCAATGATAAGCACATCGAGTGTATCGTTCGCCAAATGATGCAAAAAGTACAGATCCTAGAGCCAGGTGATACACAATTCTTACAAGGTCAAAACGTAGATCGTTTCGTATTCCGTCACGAAAACGACTTGATCTTAGATCAGAAAGTGATCACGGATGCTGGAGAGTCTGAAAAATACAAAGCAGGTATGATTCTTTCTTCTCGTGCTTTACGTGATGAGAACTCTTCGTTAAAACGTAGAGACTTGAAGTTAATGAAGGTGCGTGATGCGCAAGCAGCCGTTTCTTCGTCGAACTTGCAAGGTATCACGCAAGCGTCGTTAGGAACTGAATCATTCATCTCCGCTGCGTCGTTCCAGGAAACTACGAAAGTACTTTCTGAGGCGTCGATTCGCGCGAAAGTGGATACCTTAGACGGCTTGAAAGAGAACGTTATCGTAGGTCACTTGATTCCAGCAGGAACAGGTCTTCGCCGCTACAAAGATATCATCGTTACATCGAAAGATGAACTGAGAGCTTTGGAAGCGAAGAAGGAAGCTGCTGAGATCGCAGAGGCGAAAGAAAAAGTAGAGGCTGCAAACTAATTTGTAGATTCATTTGAATAGACCCCCGGCTTTTCTTAAGTTCGGGGGTTTATTTTTTATACCAAAAGAATTATGGAAAACCCCACAGAAGAAAATCAATTAAATATCGAGCTTCCAGAAGAAATGGCTGAAGGACATTATGTGAATTTAGCACTCATTGCGCACAGTCCATCAGAATTCGTAATGGACTTTATTCGCATCCTACCAGGCCTACCGAAGGCGAAAGTAAAGTCTAGAGTAGTGATGACTCCAGACCACGCGTATCGTCTAATGCAAGCGCTACAAGAGAATATTCAGAAGTATGAAGAGGCTTTTGGTCCGATTATGAAAGAGGGCGACTCCTCTGGTTTTCAATTCCCTATGAATTATAACGGCCCCATAGGCGAAGCGTAAACGTTTTAGATCATTTAATCCCATTTTTTTGCTTGAAAATCAGGTAAAAAGACGGGATTTGTGCCTTTTAAGTGAAATTACTATTACTATGCGCTTATCGAAAAAATTCCTGGAGTCAGGCAAACTACATTCAAGCATTCCTTTACAAATTCCTTCGCCGGAGGTATTTACGTATCCGGAGAAAGTAGTGCAGTTTGGGACTGGCGTTTTGCAACGCGGACTTTGTGATTTTTATATCGATAAAGCGAACCGCGCTGGAATATTTAAAGGACGTGTAGTCGTGGTAAAATCGACTTCGAAAGGAGGCGCAGACGCTTTTGATGAACAAGATGGTTTGTACACCCACTGCATTAAGGGAATCGAAGATGGCATAGCGAAAGAAGAAAATATCCTTAATTCCTCCATCTCAAGAACGATTACCGCTTCCAAGGATTGGGATAAAATTATCGAATGTGCGAAAAGCGAGGACATGCAAATCGTCCTTTCGAATACGACAGAAGTGGGCATCAGCTATGTGGCGAATGACCCGATTGCGAATGGTTGCCCTGCTTCTTTCCCGGCTAAATTATTGGCTTTCTTGCATGCGCGTTTCACGCATTTCCAAGGTTCTGCTACATCAGGAATGGTGATCGTGCCCACTGAATTAATTATCAACAACGGCGATGTATTAAAAGGCATCGTCTTGAAATTAGCGGCAGACCACGGTCTTTCTGCTGAGTTTGTTTCTTGGTTAGAAAACGCGAATCATTTCTGTAATTCCTTAGTAGATCGCATTGTACCTGGTAGCCCGGATGCGGCGACTAATACCGAGATATGTGCACAATTAGGTTACGATGACTCTTTACTGATTATCTCGGAGGTGTATAGCCTTTGGGCGATTCAGGGAGGCAAAAAAGTAAAAGACGTGCTTTCCTTTGCTTCAGCAGATAAAGGCGTGATCATCGCAGAAGACATCGAAATCTACCGCGAATTAAAATTGCGCTTGTTGAATGGAACCCACACCCTACTTTGCGGCATGTCCTATTTATTGGGTTTCCGTCTGGTGAAAGATGTGATGGCAAATGGCTATTTGAGCAAATTGATTATGAATTTAATGATGAGTGAATTAGCGCTGGGCATCCCGTATAAGATGGATCTCAAGGTAGCGGATCGCTTCGGACGTTCGGTGTTAGACCGTTTCCGCAATCCGTATATTAACCATAAATTGATCGACATTACGGTACAGTATACGACGAAAATGCGGATGCGTAATGTGCCGTTGTTGATTAATTATGCCCAAAACTTTGGCAAAGCACCCGAGCTTTTCTGCATGGGCTTCGCGGCCTATTTGCAATTTATGCAGGCGGTGAAAGAGGAAAATGGAAAGTATTATGGCGAAAGCAATGGGGAGGCTTATCCAATCCAATGTGACTATGCACCGTATTTTTACGAGGCATGGAAAGATTTTGACTTGAAGAAAGTGTTATCCAATACGGATTTATGGGGCACGGATTTAACGAATGTTCCGGGGTTTATGGAGGGAGTTGCTAAGTACCTTTAATAGAGTATAGATTATAGAGTAGAGAGTATAGATTTAAAGCATAAAGAATAGAGCACAAAGCATAAAGGAGAAAATGGTAAGTGGTGAGTGGTAAATGGTAAATGATTCCTCCGGACTCGTTCCCTCCGGACTGACTACTGACTACTGGATACTGACTACTGACTACTGGATACTGACTACTGGATACTGACTACTGGATACTGGCTACTGACCACTGGATACTGTCTACTGACTACTGGCTACTGATTGAGTATAGATTAACCGACATACTATGAAAGCGTTTTTAGATAAAGATTTCTTGTTGCAGTCCGAGACGGCGAAGACTTTGTACCATCAATATGCGGCGAAAATGCCCATCATTGATTACCACAATCATTTGATCCCACAGCAGATTGCGGAGGATAAGCAGTTCGATAACATCACCCAAATCTGGTTAGCCGGCGACCACTACAAATGGCGCGCGATGCGAGCACATGGGGTTAATGAAAAATACATCACGGGGAATGCGTCGGACGAGGAGAAATTCTTGAAGTGGGCTGAAACCGTGCCATATACGATGCGTAATCCGCTTTATCACTGGACGCATTTGGAGTTGCAGCGCTATTTTGGGATTACAGAATTATTGAATGCGGAAAGCGGGAAGCGCATCTACGATCAGTGCAATGCCTTATTGCGTACTAAGGAATTTTCTGTGCGTAACCTTTTGTTAAAGATGAACGTGAAGGCGCTTTGTACGACGGATGATCCGATCGACAATTTGGCCTACCATTCACAAATCAAGGCGAGTGGATTCTCTATCAAGGTCTTACCTACTTTCCGTCCAGATAAGGCGATGGGTGTGGATGATCAGATGGTGTTTGTGGAATATGTGAATTCTGTAGCGGCAGCGGCTGAAATGGAGATTCACACCTTAGCAGATTATAAAAAAGCGATCGCTGCCAGACACGATTTTTTTCATTCGGTGGGTTGCCGTTTAAGTGATCACGGATTAGAACAGATTTACGCGGATGAATATAGTGAGCAAGAAATTGCACATATTTTCGAGCGTTTAATGACGGGAAAAACGATTAATCAAAAGGAGAAAGTGCAATTCAAATCGGCGATGCTAGTTTATTTTGCACATTTAGATCATGCCAAAGGCTGGACACAACAGTTCCACCTAGGGGCTATTCGCAATAATAACGACCGACTATTAGGTGCTTTAGGGCCTGATACGGGATTTGATTCGATCGGGGATTTTGAGCAGGCGAGACCTTTGTCGAAATTCTTAAATCATTTAGATTCTACGAATCAATTAGCGAAGACGATATTGTATAATTTAAACCCGCGCGATAACGAATTGTTAGCTACAATGACGGGTAATTTCCAAGATGGGACAATCGTAGGAAAGATGCAATTTGGGTCTGGCTGGTGGTTTATGGACCAAAAAGACGGCATGGAAAAGCAGATCAATACGCTATCTAATATGGGTATGTTAAGTCACTTCGTGGGGATGTTAACAGACTCGAGAAGTTTCCTTTCCTTCCCTCGCCATGAGTATTTTAGAAGAATCTTATGTAATTTACTAGGCGCGGATGTGGAAAACGGCGAATTGCCGGCTGATATTGCTTGGTTAGGCAAACTGGTGGAAGACATTTCTTATACTAACGCGGCAGGATTTTTTAATTTCGAGAATTAATGAAGAAGGTTATCACTTTTGGCGAAATCATGGGGCGTTTAAGCCCGGCGGGCTACGGTCGAATTACTCAAGCTCAATCCCTCAACATCACCTACGGTGGTGGCGAGGCGAACGTGGCGGGAGGATTAGCCCATATCGGTTTTCCGGCGGAACATGTGACTTGTTTCCCAAACAACGAATTAGGAAAGGCGGCGGCAGGATACTACCGTCAGGTAGGGGTGGATATGTCGCATACCGTTTACCAAGAGGGCAGATTAGGTTTATATTTTGTGGAGTTTGGGGCAGCGATGCGTCCGAGTAAAGTGACCTATGACCGCGCTGATTCAGCTTTTGCTAATTTAAACCCAGCGGATTTTAACTGGAAAGAAATATTCACAGGAGCAGGTTGGTTCCATTGGACGGGTATTACGCCGGCCATTTCGGAAGCAGCTGCGACTGCGTTAAGAGCAGCTTTGAAAGAAGCAAAAGCACAAGGCTTGACGATTTCGGCGGATGTAAATTACCGAAAGAACCTTTGGCAATATGGTAAATCCGTTAAAGAAGTAATGCCCGATTTAATCGCGCAATGCGACATTATCGTGTGTGGAAAAGGCGATGCGGAAGATATATTAGACATCGTTCCCAACGGTTCTCAGAAAAGTGGATGGCACGATATCTGCATCCAAGTTATGGCGCGTTTCCCGAACATTAAGAAGATTATTAATACGAAACGAGGGCAGATTTCCGCCTCTCAAAATAACTTGTCAGCGACGTCTTTCGATGGTAAAAAAGTCATCAAATCCGAAACGGTAGAAATCTCCCAAATCGTCGATCGAATCGGCGGTGGGGATGCTTTTATGGCTGGATATATTTACGGAAACCTCGTTTTAGGCGATGAGGCTAAGTCTTTGGCTTTTGGAGTGGCTGCATCCGCCTTAAAACACACGATCGAAGGAGATATTAATTTGTCTACTATAGACGAGATTCAGACCGTGATGGCCGGTGATATTACAGGACGATTAAAACGATAAAAATGGCTAGAAATTCAGCAGATGTAGTGTACTCACGATTAGCGGAAACGCCCATCGTCCCTTTATTTTTCAATGCCGATCAAACGATCGCCCAAAACGTTCTTAAAGCCTGCTACGATGGTGGAATTCGCGTTTTTGAATTCACGAACCGGGGCGAAGCGGCACCAACTATTTTTGCGAAATTAATCGACTTCTGCGAGAAAGAATGCCCAGATTTAGTGCTTGGAATCGGTACCATTTACGATGCGAAACAGGCGAGCGAATTCATTGAAATGGGAGCTGATTTTATGTTACAGCCCTTCACTACACCCGAAGTAGGCGAAGTATGTGCGAAACACAACATCCCTTGGATGCCCGGAACGATGACCTTAACTGAAATCCGTAACGCGGAAATTTTAGGGGCAAAATACGTAAAGATTTTCCCAGGCAACGTGGTAGGACCTGCTTTCGTGAAAGCAATTCAAGGACCGATGCCTAAGACCAAAATTATGGTAACCGGTGGAGTTGAACCAAACAGAGAAAGTCTACAATCTTGGTTTGGGGCAGGTGCTGCAGCCGTAGGTATGGGTTCTCAATTATTCCCAGCCGAATTAATTCAAAAACAAGACTATACCTCTATATCAAACACGATCGCTAATCTGATCAAAACCTATCACGAACTATAATATGGAAACAATTGGAAAGTACCGCTGGAAAATATGCGCTTTGCTATTTTTCGCGACGACGATTAACTACTTAGATCGACAGGTAATTGGATTATTAAAGCCGGTTTTAGAAAAAGAATTTGATTGGTCTGAGACTGATTATTCAAATATTGTTATTGCTTTCCAAGCGGCTTATGCGATTAGTTTATTGGGTTTTGGCGGCATTATTGATCGCATCGGAACCAAGTTAGGCTATTCGATATCGATCGTAGTTTGGAGTATCGCGGCGATGATGCATGCTTTAGCCACAGGCACGATGAGCTTTGCGTTTATGCGCGGTTTATTAGGTCTAGGCGAGGCAGGAAACTTTCCGGCAGCGATAAAGACGGTGGCAGAATGGTTCCCTAAAAACGAGCGGGCGCTGGCAACAGGTATATTTAATTCGGGAGCGAACATCGGTGCGGTGGCTGCTCCCATTTTAGTGCCCTGGATTTTAGGTGCTTATGGTTGGGAAATGGCATTTATCGCAACGGGAGCGATCGGGTTTATATGGTTAATTTTCTGGTGGTTCTATTATGAAGTGCCTTCTAAGCACAAATCTTTATCTAAAGCTGAATTCGACTATATCCACGCAGATATGGAGGCGAAAGATGATAATGTAACGCCTGTGCGCTGGGCTAAGTTATTTGGATTCAAGCAGACTTGGGCCTTCTTTTTTGGCAAAATGTTCACGGATCCGATCTGGTGGTTCTTCCTATTCTGGTTACCATCCTACTTCTCTGAGCGCTTCCAATTAGACTTGAAGAAGCCTAGTTTAGAATTGATCATCGTGTATACGGCGACGACAATCGGCAGTATTGGAGGCGGTTGGCTGTCAGGTTATTTGATTAACAAAGGCTGGCCATCTTTCAAAGCACGTAAATGGTCCATGTTCAGTTTCGCCATCGCGGTGGTGCCTATCATGTTAGCGCGTTATTGCGATAATATCTGGCAGGCGGTAGGGTTGATTTCCCTAGCAGCTGCGGCTCACCAGGCTTGGAGCGCAAATATTTACTCAATCGCGACAGATATGTTCCCTAAGAAAGCGGTAAGTTCTGTCATCGGAATCGGTGGAATGGCTGGATCTGTGGGCGGTATTTTCTTCCCAATGATCGTGGGATCTTTACTAGACAAGTATAAATTATTAGGCAATATCAACGACGGATATAACATCATCTTCCTACTTTGCGGAAGTGCGTACATGATCGCTTGGGTGATTATTTATACCTTGGTTCCTACGCTGGAGACAGCTAAGATCGACGATTAATCTTTCTTAGGAAAAATCAAATTCTTCGTCAATTCATTTAATTGGGTGATTTTCTCTTGAAAGTCACCCTTTAATGTTTTACGGGCAGCCTCTAATTGATCGAGGGAGGTTTGGATGTCCTCAGGGATCACGTCTTCGAGGAAGGCTCTGATTCTTTTGGCCAAAGTAGGCGATTTCCCATTCGTGGAAATCGCAATCTTCAAATCCCCTTTTTGGACGATCGATCCCAAGTAAAAATCACACAAAGGTGGCGTATCTGCTACGTTGCACAATAAATGCTGCGCAGCTGCTAAGGCTTTTATTTCTGCGTGTAATACAGGTGAATCAGTAGCACAGATAATCAAGTCTAGGCCTTGTAAATCCGATGGCTGAAAGCCGCGCGCTAAGATGTGCACGTGGGGAAAATCTTGTAAGTATTCCAGCGTTTCCGGGCGAAAAAAAGGAGCGACTAAGGTCAATTTTGCCTCCGGCGAATTGCGTAAAATCGCAGATGCTTTTTCCAAAGCCACGTTCCCTCCTCCCACGACCAAGGTCTGGATTTGATCCATTTTCAAGAAGATGGGAAACATCGTGTTAGGCATCGACTACGGGGGCTTTTTTGCCAGCTAGTTGACCACAAGCCGCGTCAATATCGCGTCCGCGGGAGCGGCGAATATTCACGATCATTCGTTTGCTTTCTAAATAGGCAGAGAACTTCGCGATGGCATCTGCCTCCGCATTTACGAAGGAAGATTGGGCAATCGGATTGTATTCGATGAGATTGATTTTGCATGGGATGCCTTTGGCAAACTCATACAATTCTCTAGCGTCCTCGATCGTATCATTAAACTTATTAAAAACGATGTATTCGAGGGTAATGTCATTCCCCGTTTTATCGAAGAAGTATAACAACGCTGCCTTCAGTGACTCCAAGGTATTGCTCTCGTTTATGGGCATGATCTGGTTCCGCTTCGTATCGTTCGCGGCGTGCAGGGAAAGTGCTAGATTGAACTTCACCTGATCGTCGCCTAATTTCTGAATCATCTTCGCGATACCTGCCGTAGAAACCGTAATGCGGCGCGGAGACATCCCCAAACCGTCCGGGGACGTAATCTGTTCGACGGACTTTAACACATTCGCATAGTTCAAAAGCGGTTCGCCCATTCCCATGTATACAATATTCGTCAGCGCCTGACCATATTTTTCCTGTGCCTGATCGCGAATTAAAACGACCTGATCATAGATCTCAAATGACTCTAGATTCCGTTTGCGATCCATATAACCCGTCGCACAAAAGCTGCAGGTTAAGGAACAACCGACTTGAGAAGATACGCAAGCCGTCATGCGTTCGCGAGTAGGAATTAATACCCCCTCGATGAGGTTTTTATCGAATAATTCGAAGCTAGATTTGATCGTGCGATCGGAGCTGATCTGCGCCTCCGCGGTGGTCACAATTTGCAAAGAAAATTTCTCCGAAAGCCACTCTCGCGTCGTCTTCGGAATGTTTCCCATCGCGTCGAAACTGCGCGCTGATTTCTTCCAAATCCATTCGTGTACTTGCTTTGCCCGGAATGGAGGTTCTCCGGCTGCGAGCATTTCTGATTTCAGCTGATCAAAACTTAAATTCCGTATGGCAATTTTCTTCTCCAATCTTATTTCTTTAATAATTCATTCACCTTCGCAGAAATCGCTTTGCCATCTGCTAAACCCGCTAATTGCTTCGAAGCTACACCCATCACTTTTCCCATATCGGCTGGACTTGTCGCGCCTACGGAAGCAATGATTTCGGTGATTTTCACCGTTAATTCTGCATCAGACAATTGCTTAGGCAAGAATTCTTCGATGATGGCTAATTCAACTTGCTCTTTTTCGGCTAAGTCAAGGCGATTTTGCGCTACATATACTTCTAATGAATCGCGGCGTTGCTTCGCAGCCTTCATTAATATTTTCATTTCTGCATCTGTACTTAATCCCTCAGAGCTAGAGCCTGAAGTTTCTTCTAAAAGGATCATTGATTTGATCGCACGTAATGCACGTAAACGGTCTGCGTCTTTCGCACGCATGGCATCTTTGATACCATTCTCGATAGTTAATTTTAACGACATAGCTTGTTTTGATTAAAAATGAGCCTTGACTCCTTCTAAAAATTCCCGGTGGTTACTTAACCTCGGAACTTTATGCTGGCCTCCTAATTTTCCTCGTTCTCGCATCCAGTTATGGAAAGT
Source organism: Spirosoma fluviale (assembly GCA_945906915.1). GTDB lineage: Bacteria > Bacteroidota > Bacteroidia > Cytophagales > Spirosomataceae > Aquirufa > Aquirufa fluvialis_D. Next base: position 18,321 of record CAMDSI010000012.1, read on the forward strand.
TCCGGCTGGGGCGATATGGATTAAAGGTGGGCCAAGCACTAAATCATAAGACCTTTTCGCATCGTAATCCGAGTTTTGCTCGCGTAGCGTTTGGTCTAAAATCTGTGCAAAGGTACGAAAATCTTTTGGGGCTTTTGAAAATTCAATGATCCATTCGTGGCAACCCGTTTTGCCTTCATTCATAAAGACCGGACCTACCGTATAATCCTTGATCTCTGCCTGCGTCGCGGCGCAAGCCCGCGCGACGGCCGTCTCTGCATTCTCGATGATCAGCTCCTCGCCGAAGGCGTTGATAAAATGCTTTGTTCGACCAGAAATCTTGATGCGATAAGGACTCAGGGAGGTGAACTTCACGGTATCTCCGATCTTATAGCGCCACAAGCCCGCGTTAGTAGAAATAACCATGGCGTAGTTTATACCTACCGCCACCTGTTCCAACGTCACAATCGTATCAGCCTCCTCTCCCTCGTCATTCATCGGAATGAACTCATAAAAAATGCCGTAATCGAGCATCAAGAGCATCTCATCCGGTTTGGACAGATCATCTTGAATCCCAAAAAAACCTTCCGACGCATTGTAAATCTCCAGAAATCCGACCTGTGAAGACGGGAATATTTGGTTCTTAAATAACTCCCGATAAGGCCCAAAAGCCACCGCCCCGTGAATCATAAACTCAAAATTCTCCCACACCTCCAGAATCGACTTCTTACCGGTAATCTCTAAAATCTTCTCAATCAACACCAGCGTCCAAGTAGGAACGCCCAGAATACTCGTCACATTCTCCTTCGAGGTCTCCAGCGCCATCTTCTCGATCTTCTGATCCCAATCCCCCATCAGCGCCACATCGAGCGAAGGCGTGCGAATCATCTGAGCCCAAATAGGCAGATTCTTCATCACCACCGCCGACACATCCCCCATCAACATACTCGAATTCACCGGATTCTCAGACAGACTTCCGCCGATCGACAATCCCTTCCCTTCGAAAATCTTAGTTTCGGGCTTATTCTGAATCAGCAACGTAATCATATCCTTCCCCCCCATCATGTGGCATTCCTCCAGCGATTCCTTTGAAACGGGAATAAATTTACTCCGCGCATTCGTGGTACCAGAAGACTTAGAAAACCAATTTATGGGCGTATCCCACAAAATATTTTGCTCGCCTTGCATCATTCGATGGATGTAAGGAAAGATCTCTTCATAAGTAGAAATGGGAACTTGTTGCTTGAATTTCTCGTAGTTACTTATGTCCTTATACCCGTGCTTAGCGCCCCATTCCGTCGAGCGCCCATGCGTCAACAGGCCTTGCAGCATCTGGTCTTGTAGTTCCAAAGGTCGTTCGTAAATCCCCTCGATCCGCGGCATCCTGCGCTTCATAAACCACAACAAGGTCTCATTAAACAGGGACATGTTTAGGGCTTTAAGAATTGAGGGGCACGATTCGGGTAATCGGTGATGATTCCATCCACTTGCCAATCACTAAATTTCTGCATCTCAGCCGTCGTGTTGATTGTCCAGGGTATAACTTGTATGTGACGCGCATGACAAAAATCAATCTGCTCTTTTGTTAAAAACCGATGCGATGGACTAAAAATATCGGGTACAAATCCTAACGCCGAAAGCATCTGCTCCGGCGACTCTTTCTCCACTAAGGCAGAAATACGGCCTTTATGAATCGCCTTATTCCAGTATTGCAAAATCGCAAAATCGAAACTCTGCAAGATCAAAACGGAAGGCGAAATCTGCCCAGCAATCACCGACCAAACGCGGTCCGAAAATTCTTTCACCGTCGCCGGCTGGGAGATTCCATATTCAGATGGCTCGGATTTTATCTCAATATTATAATAAATGATACGACCTGTTTTGCGCGCAAAGGCTTCGCCCAAGGCTAAAACCTCTGAAAGCAAAGGCTTGTAAGTAGCGACATGGACTTGTTCTGGAAAAAGCTTGTTGCCACGAGATCCTACGTCGAAGGATTTGATTTCGCTGTACGTTTTTTGGTATAAATTAATGGATGCATCGGTCACCGGACGCCCATCCGAAAACGAGGCATACAACGGATTCATATAGGGTTCGTGCGAAACATATACCTGGCCATCCGAAGACAGGCAAACATCCATTTCGAGTACGGTCACTCCCATCTCTAATGCA
>CAMDSI010000013.1 GCA_945906915.1 Spirosoma fluviale
AAAAATGGGGAGCACATTGCTCCCCATTTTTGTAACAGTAACTAGTAGACAGTAGTCAGTAGACTGTCGCTAGTCCGGAGGGAAAAAGAGTTTAGATTAGAGAGTATAGAGTAGAGAGCATAGAGCACAAAGAATAAAGTTGGAATCCCCTGCGGGGATACATTCAGAAATGTTTTTTACTATTCTTATAAATACAAAAAAGGGAGCAAATGCTCCCTTTTTTAACTTATTTTTCAGTTAGATACTGAAATGAGATTTCAAATCGTAGAAAATTGTGAGCAAGCACCTAAAAAATTTATCCCGAAGGGATACCAAATTATACTTTGTGCTTTATTTTTTATGCTCTACTCTATACTCTCTTATCTCTACTCTATTAAAACAACAAAGCCCCTTGCGGGGCTTTTGTTATTTTAATGTACGTTTAACCTCTTTCATTTCGTAACACTCCAGCATATCGCCTACTTCCAGGTCATTGAAGTTCTTCACTGAAAGACCACATTCGTAGCCAAATTTCACTTCTGCCACATCATCTTTGAAACGTTTTAGGGCTGAAATTTCACCTTCATGTACGACAACGAAGTCGCGGATGACACGAATTTTATTAGCTCGTTTAACCGTACCATCTAATACGTAGCAACCTGCTACTGTACCGATTTTGGTAATCTTAAACACGTCACGAATTTCAATGTTCGATGTAATCACCTCTTCAAATGCAGGAGCTAATAGACCTTCCATCGCCGCCTTAATTTCATCAATCGCCTGGTAGATGATAGAATAATTACGAATTTCGATTTGTTCGGTCTCCGCTAAACGGCGTGCGTTTTGTGATGGACGAACCTGGAATGCGATGATAACGGCATCAGACGTAGACGCTAAAGCCACATCGGACTCAGAAACCTGTCCTACTCCTCTGTGAATGATACGTACTTGAACCTCTTCCGTAGATAACTTCATCAAGGAATCCGAAAGTGCCTCTACCGAGCCATCCACGTCACCCTTTACGATTACGTTCAATTCACGGAATGTTCCGATAGCCTTACGACGACCGATCTCTTCTAAAGTAATGTGCTTACGCGTACGTAAGGTTTGCTCACGAAGGATTTGCTCTCTTTTGTTCGCAATCTCACGCGCCTCACGCTCATTTTCTAAGCAAAGTAATTTATCACCCGCTTGTGGAGCTCCGTTCAAACCTAACACCTGAACTGGTGTAGATGGACCTGCTTTTTTGATTTTGTTACCGTGGTGGTCAAACATCGCTTTCACACGACCATAATTATCACCCGCTAACATCATATCACCGACGTTTAATGTACCCGCTTGAACTAACAAGGTAGTTACATAACCACGTCCTTTATCTAATTCCGCTTCAATAACTGAACCAACGGCTTTCTTATTCGGATTAGCCATTAATTCAAGCATCTCTGCTTCTAATAATACTTTTTCTAACAACTCGTCGATACCCAAACCTGATTTAGACGAGATTTCTTGGCATTGGTATTTACCACCCCAATCCTCTACTAACATGTTCATGGTTGCTAACTCCTCCCGAACTTTGTCCGCATTCGCACCATCTTTATCTACCTTAGAGAAGGCAAAGACAATAGGAACACCGGCCACCATCGAGTGGTTAATCGCTTCCTTCGTTTGAGGCATGACAGAATCATCCGCCGCAATGACGATGATAACTATATCCGTTACTTTCGCACCACGCGCACGCATGGCCGTAAAGGCTTCGTGACCCGGTGTATCTAGGAAGGTTACTTTTTTGCCTGATTTTGTATCGACTGAGTATGCACCGATGTGTTGGGTGATACCACCCGCTTCACCTGCGGCTACTTTAGCTCTACGAATATAATCTAGTAAAGAGGTTTTACCATGATCGACGTGACCCATGATCGTAACGATCGGAGCGCGAGGCAATAAATTTTCTGGAGTATCTGCTACTTCCACTTCGACTACATCGATTTCCTCCTCAGCAGATACGAAGTTCACCTCGAAACCAAATTCATCCGCGATCACCGTAATGGCTTCCGCATCTAAACGCTGGTTAATCGAAACGAACATCCCTAAGCTCATACAAGTGGAGATGACCTCGTTAACCGAGACATCCATCAATGAAGCTAAATCCGATGCCGGAATAAATTCCGTCACCTTCAATACTTTTGCCTCATCGTCTTCCGCTATTAAACGAGCCTCCTCAGCTTCCGCACGACCTTTACGCTTCTCCCGACGCTTATCAGCTCCGAAACTTTGCTTATTAGTCGCACCTTGCAAGCGAGCCATGGTCGCCTTGATTTGCTCTTGAATATCTTTATCTGACAATTCCCCTTTAGGTGCTGGTTTAGCACCTGGAACTGGCTTTTTATTGAAATCTTTTTTATCACCAGGTCTAGCTTGTGCTCCAGTTTGAACTGTAGGAGCTGGCTTTTTCTCATCCTTGATGATACGCTTGCGCTTATGTTTGGCATTATTACCACCGCGATCACCTGCAGCTGGTAAATCAATCTTACCTAAAACGGTTAGGCCTTTTAATGTTTCACCTCTGGCCTCAATTAACTGAATATCTACTTCTTCTACTACCGCAGGAGTTTCTACAACCACGACCGGCTTAGGCTCTTCCTTCACAGGAGCTGGCTTTTCAGCCAATGGCTCTGGCTTAGGTTCAGGAACAGCCGGTGCTGGTTCAGGAGCTTTCGCTGCCTTAGGAGCCACAGGATTTCCTTTTTTATCCAATTCGATTTTTCCCAAAACCTTCAATCCCATCGACTTCTCTTCAGCCGGAACTTCTTCCACCTTCGCAGGTTCGGACGGTGCTTTAGGAGCTTCCGGCACAGGAGCTGGTTTTTCAACCACTGGCTCTGGCGTAGGCTCAGGAGTAGGTACTGGAGCAGGCGCAGCAGGAACTGGTGATGCAGTAATCGGCTCAGGAGCAGGTGCAGGCTTAGGAGTCTCCACAGAGGCTTGTAAAATATGGTTCGCACCATATTCCTTTGCCAATAAAGTCAACTGCTCAAAGTTTAGTTTGGCGTTGGGGTTATTGTCAATTTTGTGACCTTGCGCAGAGAGAAACTGTAGGATCGTCGACGTTCCCACGTTTATTTGCTTTGCTACAAGACTCAACCGCATTGTTTTTTCTTCTGCCATAAAAATTTACCAAAAACTAAATTCTATTTTTTTAATATAAATTACTCAAACTCAGAACGTAAAACAGCTAAAATCTCATCGATCGTGCCTTCTTCTAATTCTGTTCTGCGCTCTAACTCTTCTTTAGATAAGGCCAAAACTTGCTTAGCAGTATCTAAACCGATTTTATGAAGCTCCGTTAAAATCCAAGCTTCAATCTCGTTAGAGAATTCTGTCAATTCTACATCCTCATCATCTAGCTCATCTTTAGGAACATCACGGAATACATCGATTTCGTAACCTACTAACTTACCAGCTAGTTTAATGTTTTGACCTCCACGACCAATCGCCATAGAAACCTGATCTGAATTTAAATATACAGAGATACGGCGACGCTCTTTATCAATCGCCATCGAATTCAATTTCGCTGGGCTTAACGTACGCGCTACTAACAACTCTAAATTATCCGTAAAATTAATCACGTCAATATTTTCGTTTTGCAATTCACGCACAATACCGTGAATACGAGAACCTTTCATCCCCACACAAGCACCTACCGGATCGATACGGTCATCAAATGACTCTACCGCTACTTTCGCACGCTCACCTGGTTCACGAACAATCTTACGAATCGTAATCGTTCCGTCGTAAATCTCTGGAATCTCTTGTTCGAACAAACGCTCTAGGAAAACAGGGGAAATACGAGACAAAATGATACGTGGTGTACCATTCGCCATTTCGACTTTATGGATAATCGCTTTGATAGTCTCGCCTTTCTTGAAACGATCTTTCGAAATCATCTCCGTCTTAGGTAATACTAATTCGTTATCCTCATTATCTAATAAGATTAATTCGCGGCCTAAGATTTGATACACCTCAGACGTAACTAATTCTCCTACTAAATCTTTGTATTTTTCGTACAAACCTTCTTTTTCAATATCCTTGATCTTTTGGATCAACGTTTGACGAGCGGTTTGAACAACACGACGACCAAAATCCTCTAATTTTATCAACTCAGCCACCTCTTCACCGATTTCAAAATCGGGCTCGATTAACTTCGCTTCACTCAAAGGTATCTTGTCGAAATCCCAAATATCTTCGGAATTATCGTCTACGATCTCGCGGCTACGCCACATCTCTAAGTCGCCGCTTTCGGCATTGATAATTACATTAAAATTCTCGTCGGCACCGAATTTCTTACGAATCATGGTGCGAAAAACCTCCTCCAAAACCGCGATCATCGTCGGCTTGTCAATGTTTTTCTCCCGAGCAAAGTCTGAAAATGACGAAATTAATTCAACACTGTTCATTGCTATCTCTTCTTTGTTTATTGAAATGACACTTGTACTTTTATTTTATCTACATCAGCTAAAGGGAACCAAGTGGACTCTTTCGCTACGATTTTTCTATGTTTTACGGTTTTTTCCGTCAGGATTTCCACCGCATCATCTGTATGAGAAACTAAGGTTCCTTCTACGTTTTCCAGGTCTTTATTTTTCATCCAAACCTTCACCTTCCGGCCTGTATTCTTCTGAAATTGCCAGCCTTGACTTAAAGGAAAGTCTAAACCTGGCGAAGACACTTCTAAATTATACGCCTCCTCGATCAACACATTCTCCTCAATGAAATGAGCTAATTTGCGACTCATTAAGGCACATTGATCGATGGTTACCCCCTCTAGGGTATCCACTAGAATCGTAATTAAGGTTCTTTTAGCTCCAGGTGTAAATGAGAAATCGACTAACAACAAGGGGCCTTCGCCTATGTATTCTAGTGTCCAATCTTTCAGTTTACTCGATAAATCCATTTTAATCAGGGTTCCTTTAGGGCTATTAAAACAAAAAGAGGGATCAAAACCCCTCTTCTTTTCCTTAAATTCTCCACAAAGATACGCATAAATTTAAAAAAAACAAGATTAGGGCGCATTATAGAATGACTGAGCTAAATCAGATTGCGTTTTTTTTTCGTTAATTGCGATGCAAAATGACAAAACCTAGCCCACTTGAAATTAGCGTCACTCCTTCTTTTGATTTCATTACATTGCTTTGCAGGCGATCGCCTACCTGTGCCGCCTGAATCACCTATTCGACTATTTTTTATCCAACGAAGTACGAACATTAACGTGGCAGTGTATGATGCGAATTTGATGGGCGGAAAATTAAATCCAAAAGACCCTGTAAGAACCTATTGGTATAAATTCAATGAAAAACCACCGATTGAAGAATTAACAGCTATTCAAAGAACGCTAGCCTACGGTTTATATACCTCAGCCATCGCAGGCACTATAAATACCTACGAAGGACATTTTTTAGCCTACAGAAAACGCAAATTTATAGTAAAGCAAGATCCAACCGGAAACCCCATAGCACTATTTCAGATTAATGGCAAAATGCAGATTTTGAAACGGGTATATGTCAAAGTTGATGAAACTAAATTTCTGACCACAGTGGACTACATTGAGCTTTTTGGCAAAGATCCGGTTACGGGCAGGGATGTGTATGAAAAATTCAAGCCATAAAGTAGAGTAGAGATTAGAGAGTATAGAGAAGAGATAAAAATCTAACCACCTTATCTCTAATCTATAATCTATACTCTAATATCTATACTCTAAAAATTCCCCATAAGGGAAATTTGTCCGTTCCTCGGCTGCCCACTATACCCCGTAATCTCCGTAATTTCTTGATTTAGTGCATTTTTCAATAGGGCTGAAATCGTCCATTTTTGATTGATTTGGTATTTTAAGGATATATCTGTCCAAAGATAAGCCTCCATCGGGTTGGCCTTTACAGAATAACTGAATTCATCGTAGAAGTAATCCGTTCTTTGGCCTACATACTGATTAGAAAGGCCTAATGACCACTTTTTAGACAGATTAGCTCGCAAATTCAAGTTCCAGCCATTCGCAGGTCGACGAATTAAGGAGGAATAAGTGGAATCGCGATCGATCATCTCCCCTTTTAGGTAGGTATAATTAAAATCGGCTTGAAATTTTTTGGACTGAAAACTAATCTCAAATTCAATTCCCTGCGTTTTTTGCTGTGTCACATTTTGGTATTTACCAAAAGGTTCGACATCAATCGATTGAAATATAATGCCCTGATTAACCTCGTTTTGGAAAGAAACTACACGCATTTTCCAGGATTTAATCTGTTTTTCAAATCCAAATTCGATCGTTTTACCTTGCTCCGGCTGCAAATCGAGATTGCCGTAAGGAGAGGCTAGCTGGTAAATAGATGGGGTTTTGAAACTCGTATAATAGTTCCCAAAAAGCTTCGCCGTCTGCGAAATAGCCCAGTAAGGGTTCAAATTATAGGTGAAATAATTTCCAAAAGTCGATTGCGCATTCCATCTCGCCCCTAGTTCATATCCAAATTTTCCCCAGCTCTGCTGAAATGTCGCATAGGTTCCCATGATCTGTTGAGACTTTTGCTTTTCTGTTAAATCAGGGGACGAATAAGGTCCATAGTCACTGATGGAAAGGTCGGATTGTTCCGTTTTTTGGCGTCTATATTCAGAACCCACTAAAAGAGTGCCATTCTCTTTCACCGGAATCTTTAAGAATACCTCGAGACCTTGATTCAATCCTGCATAAGTCGAGAGACTATATTTCGACCAGGCATTCGCCGCAATATTGGAGGAATCATTCAAAAATTCGCGGTGAATCAAATCCTGAAAAGCGCGAACCGTCCAATTTTTGACCTGGTATTGCGCCCTGAAAGAATGACTAGAGGCCTTAGAAGTATAATCACGATCATCGACAAATGGTCCATTATCTAGGTTTCCTTGATATAATTGGGTGGCATAAGAAAAATCAACATAACCGTTTTTTCCAAAATCATGACCCCACTTGCCTCCCCAATTTTGTTGCTTAAATCCATCGGCCTCCGCTTTTCCTTGCGCAATTTTAGCGGAGGAAAAACCATCTGTGGCCGAATTTTGGACCTGAATTTGAAGTCTATTATTGCCTTTCATTGTGGACCAAGAAATTTGCTCTTGATGTGTGCCTAAGCCTCCACCCTGAAGTAAAACTTGTACTCCTTTGGCATTTTTCTTAGTGACTAAATTGATGACAGCCACCATCGCATCAGAACCATACAAGGTCGATTGACCACCTTTTAAGATCTCAATTCGTTCAATAGTGGCTAAATTAATGAGGTTCCAATCCATGACCGACGTGATGTTAGACGGATCATTTACAGGAAATCCATCTACTAAAAGTAGCACGTGACCCGTATTCGCCCCCCGAACATAAATCTCCTGGTTAGTACCCGGCGCGCTGCGCGCGCCTACAACCGCGACACCTACACTTTGCTGGAGTAATTCACCTAGACTTTTCCCCAGGTTGGCCTGGATCATTTCGGCCGAAATGACCGAAACAACTTTTCCTGAGCGCGCCAGTTTCTCTGGGTATTTAGGCGCGGAGATGGTGACCTCGGCGAGCGTGGAATCCTTTTCGAGAGTAGAGAGAGGAGATTGTAGAGTAGAGATAAGAGAGTATAGAGAGGAGATTTTTCCCTGACTACTGTTTACTGTATACTGACTACTGAATACTGGTGAATGGTAAATGGTAAATGGTTCCTCCGGACTAATTCCCTCCGGACTACTGTCTACTGTATACTGACTACTGTCTACTGTATACTGACTACTGGCTACTGTATACTGACTACTGGCTGACCACAACGTGGTCGCAACTAAAACTAGCTTTAACATTTTTTTGCCCTTTCAGGCCTATGAAATAAAAAGGTAATCGAACGCTCGACCTCGGATTATCCTCCGTAACGCAAGGTCAAGAATAGTAAAAGGCAGGTCTCCTGACTCATTTCCCTTGCTTTTCGGCCTTCCCAGCGACGCCAGTGACCCTAGATTGAAAAGCTTTTTGAAAATTTACAGTTGCGGGGACAGTTTCGGATTTACACCAAATTCCCTATTAATCAACGCCGTTCGAAGCGGCGCAGAACCTTTCGCTGAGACAAAGGTAACTCTATTTCTATTTTATCAATTTGTTGGGCCAAAGATTCGAAATATATTCTCCTATTTTGTAAAAAGAAACCCAAATAATGGACACAAAAATACGCTGCCGCTGGTGTGGTTCAGACGAATTATACCAAACCTACCACGACCTTGAATGGGGAATTCCGGAACACCGAGATGAAGCGCTTTTTGAGCTCCTCATCCTGGAAGGCTTCCAAGCAGGCCTCTCCTGGATCACTATTTTGAAGCGACGCGAAGCCTTCAGAGAAGCCTTTGCGCAATTCGACTATCATGTCCTTTCAAACTGGACCAATACTCAACTCGAAGCCCAAATGCAAAACGAGCAAATCATCCGAAACCGCTTAAAAATCAGCTCCGTTCGCACGAATGCTTTGGCTTTTATTAAAATTCAGGAAAAATTTGGTAGCTTTAACCAATATATTTGGGAGTTTGTGGGCCATGCGCCTATCCTAAACAAGTTTGCCCATCATGGAGAATTACCCGCTAGTACAGAAATTTCTGAATTACTGAGCAAATCTCTGAAGAAGAATGGTTTCCGATTTGTCGGGCCTACCATTTGTTATGCCTTGATGCAAGCGGCTGGATTAGTAAACGATCACACAACCGAATGCTTTCGCCATCCTAATAATTGCTAAATGAACAAAAGGATAGTCATTATCCCCACTTTCAATGAGATTGAAAATATCGAAGCCATCTTACAAAAGGTGTTGAGCTTGGATCCAATTTTCGACGTCTTGATCGTAGATGATGGTTCTCCGGATGGGACAGCCCAGAAAGTAAAAGAGATTCAAAAACAAAAAGAAGGTCGCGTCCATTTGCTAGAGAGAAAAGGCAAATTAGGATTAGGAACTGCCTATATTGAAGGATTTCACATCGCATTAGACAAGGGATACGATTTCATTTTTGAGATGGATGCGGACTTTTCCCATAATCCAGATGATTTAGTTCGACTTTATAAAGCTTGTGCTACACAGGCCGAATTAAAATCGGAAAACTTGCCTGCTGAAGATGCTGGAAACGGCGATATGTCTATCGGATCTCGTTATATCAATGGCGTCAACGTGGTCAATTGGCCTATGAGTCGCGTATTGATGTCCTATTTTGCTGGATTTTATGTGCGCTTTGTGACGGGAATAAAAGTGCAAGACGCGACAGCAGGATTTGTCTGCTACCGAAGAAATACGTTAAAAACGTTGCCTTTGGACCAAATAAAATTCATTGGCTATGCCTTCCAAGTAGAGATGAAATTTACTGCCTGGAAATATGGTTTCAAGCTAGTTGAAGTTCCTATTATCTTCACGGACCGCACCAAAGGAACGAGTAAGATGTCTGCGAATATCTTTAAGGAAGCGATTTTTGGGGTGATTCAAATGAAAATTAATAGTTTATTCAAGCGTTACCAAGCCTAAACATGAGCTATACGGTCTTAAAAGCCCTTCATATCATATTCGTTGTCAGCTGGTTTGCCGGTTTGTTTTACTTGCCCCGCTTACTGGTTTATCAGGTAGAAGCTCAGGAGAAACAAGAACCAGAAAAAAGCATTCTATCGAAGCAATTTGAAAAGATGCAAAAATTGCTTTTCAATGCGATCATGATTCCTGCCATGTTCTTGACTTGGATTACGGGTTTGGGTCTTATTTATGTCGCTTGGTTAAGCAGCTTCGGAACACAAGGATGGTTGCACTTAAAATTAGCCTTTGTGGTAGCGATAACAATTTATCATTTTGTTTGCAGGCATTTGATTCTACAATTCAGAAAAGGGAATTTTATTCTTTCAGGCATTCAATTGCGTTTGTTCAATGAAATTGCGACCATCTTATTAGTCGCGGTGGTCTTTTTAGTGGTGGCTAAAAATACCTTAGACTGGATGTATGGTTTGGGTGGCTTTGTCATTTTTGCCATTGTGATTATGGCGGCGGTGACGATCGTGAAAAAAATCCGCACGAAGTAAATTAGGACATAGAACGGTCCATATCGCGTTTCACATCTTTCTCTTTAATATCATCCCGTTTATCAAAGGTCTTCTTACCCTTAGCAAGAGCTATATTTAACTTCGCATAGCCTTTGTCAGAAATAAATAATCGGGTGGGAATAATCGTCAAACCTACGTTTTTTAGTTCCTTTTGTAATTTCCCTAGCTCGCGTTTTGAAAGAAGTAGTTTGCGATCACGCAGAGGTTCGTGGTTATAGTGAGTTCCCTCTTCGTAGGCGGATATGTGCATATTGCGGACAAAGAGTTCGTCCTGAAAAAAGACACAATAACCATCGGTTAGATTGGCTTTCCCTTGGCGTATCGATTTAATTTCCGTGCCCATTAATACCAAGCCCGCTGTGAAGGTATCGATGAATGCATATTCAAAGGATGCCCTGCGGTTCTTAATTTCAACAGTTTTTTGGATTTTCTCTTTTGCCATGACAATAAAAAAAGCCACACAGCTAAAAACTGCGTGGCTAAATTTAGCTATTTGCTATTATTTATCTTCCTTTTGATCGCCTTTTGTTGCAGCGTACTCTTTGTTTAGGCCTTCAATTATTTTTTGCGTTACGTCCACTGAAGCATCAGCAAATAAAATTCCGCCTCCCACTTTAGAATAACCTAACACAAATTCATATTTGTTTGCCTTGTTAGTTTTCGAGATATAGTCACGAATGTTATTGTACAACTCTTCGTTCTTCTTTGCTTGCTCTTGACCTAACTCAGCTTGCTTTTGTTGAGAATATTGTTGCAATTCAGCACCTTTTTTCTTCAAAGTCATGTCAGCAGCTTGCAATTCAGCTTGAGTCATAGCAGACGCACGTTGTTGAATCGCTTGTAATTCAGCTTGAAGAGATTGCTCTTTTTGACCTAAATCAACCTGCAAACGGTAGCCCTTATTTTCAAACTCTTTTTGAGCGTCTTTGTAAAACTGGTAATTCGTTAATAACGAGTCCGAGTTTACGAAAACGATACGCTTTCCATCTGCGGTAGAGGCACCTAAGCTCGTTGATCCAGTAGAGGAATTTTGGTAAAATAAAAAGGCAATTGCGATGGTTAAAACGCCCAACCAAGCATAAGGTAAATTTTTCACGTGTATTAATTTTATTAATTGGATAGACGGCAAATATACAAGGTCTGTATCGTTTGTCCTAAAAAATTATTATTTCTGTCTTAATCTTGCCCCAGCCCAAGTCCAAATGCCACTAAATAAGCCTCCTAGCACACCAGTTAGCATAAATAAAGCAAACACATTTCCCTTTAAAGGGAAAACTTGTGCCATTCGACCAGGTAAGGTACTTGGGTGCTGCATATCAAGCCATAAGGCCGAAAAGATCCATAGTAAATATCCCGCCATGAATCCTATTAAAAAACTTGACTTCAATGGCATATTCAAAGCAAAGGCGATCAAACCAAAAGCCACCCCCATCGCATACCAAGGCAAATAAATACCCACTAGGGCACCTATAACGACTAATATCAAACCATAGATTAATTTGTTCATGAGCTTATTTAGATAAAGTGATTTTCTTGCGTAAACGATTCGATTTCTCATCTGGGCTGGCTAAATACAAGAGAGGTTTTAGCTCCCCTTTGGCCCATGTATCAATCAAATCATCGTAATGACTACTTCCCGGATTCCCCGATTGCCCTCCTGGATAAACACCATAAGCCTTCGGTTTGCCTTCTTTCGAAAGTTCGACGATTAAACGCCAAGATGGTCCTGTCTTCGTTGTAGTCGCATTCACGATGGTTCCACCCCCACCGATCGGGATATTCAGGCGAGACAAGGCATCCATACCCGGAATCAAGTGACGAACCCCAGTTTGTTTAATCTTATACCAAGCCCACTCAGGTCCCTGCGGACCATGATGTTTAACCAAAGAATCCACATTCGCTTGTAAAGATTTCATCACAATATCAGACATCGACTCTTTCTTAGGCGTCTTCACATCATCCCACCAGCGTGCGGCTGGTTCTGATTTAATCAACTGAATCGTACGATCCATTGCTGGACGATTCATTGGCACCTTTTCATCCGCTGAGAATTCATCATCCCAAAGACTAGCCTGCAAACTTATTACCCAATTTTCAAATATAGTCGCTCCTACAGACTCAGGACTATTGACTAAATTCCAGGATTTCAAAGCAGCTAAGGCTTTCGATTGAGCCGCGTTTGGCGATTTCACCTGAGCGAAAAGCAGAGGCAATAATTCGCGGGCACGGATGTTGAAGTTATCATTTTGAAGACCTCGTAAGGAATCCATCGTAATTTTCTCCATTACCGCCAAACGCTCATTAATACGACGCCCACGCTCAGCAGGAGCATATTGCCAACCTAAATAATACGGATAAGACGGATCCACCGAGAATTGATTCGCCGAACTCACGAAGCCGCGTTCGGGATTTTTCACATGGGGATTATGCGCCTGAGGAATAAATCCTTGCCAATCAGCCGCTGCATCCGTTCCATCTAATAAATACTTCCCTTGCAGTTTTGACTTTAATGGAAACTTGCCGTTTACCCATAAAGCGATATCGCCTTCGTTACTAGCAAATACAAAGTTTTGAGCGGGAGCAGAATAAAACGATAAGGCCTTTTTGTAGTCCTCGTAATTTTTCGCCCGATTTAATTGATAGAAAGTCGTTAGCTCCTGCGATTTTTCATGGGCAATCCAACGCAAAGCATGTCCCACCGGAATGTTCGAACGAAAGGCCTTTTCATGTGATAAATAAACGACAGGTCCGTGGTGTGTGAAGAAGATGGTATCGACCATGTCTTTCTTCCCTTTGATTTGAAACTTTTCGATGCGCATCGTCGTTTTCTTCCATTTCCCATCGTGCCAATACTCCTGTTTCGATGCATCTTTGAACTTCACTTGGTACCAATCTAAAACATCCGAACCTACGTTCGTTACACCCCACGCCACATCTTTATTAAATCCAATGATCACGTTAGGGGTTCCAGGCATGGTAGAACCATATACGTTCACGCCAGGTGCTACTAATTGCATTTGGTACCAAATAGAGGGCAATGACAAGGTCAAGTGCGGATCATTCGCTAAAATAGGTAAGCCAGAAACCGTCTTATTACCTGATACTGCCCAGTTATTAGAACCAATGTTTGGATCCTTTTCAGGTGTTGTCATCGAACTGCCTAAGCCAATGAAGTCGGCAGCTGCTGCTGGAATAGGAACGGGTTTAAAATCTACTGGAGAACCTACCGGAATAATCGGGCTTTCTTGGAACGGATAGTTCGGGAAAAGATCCTCTGCTACCTCGCGGCCATATTTACGTAAGATGTTGGTCATCTTTAAATCGTCTGTTCCAGAGGCTAAAACGAAGGACATATTCTTTAAGAATAAAGCACTTTTAATAGGTGTCCACCTTTCTGGTTTATAATCCAATAATTTATATTCCAGCGGAAGCTGGCGGTCAGATAAAGAGGAAATATAGGCATTCACCCCATCTGAATAGGCCTGCAAAGCGGTATTCGCAGCTGGATCCTCTTTCATTCCCTCGAATGATTTTTCGGCACCATATACCGAACCCATTCTACGTTGGAATTGATCGGAAGCTACTCCTTTCTCACCTACAATTTCAGAAATACGACCGCCCGCAAAATGCGTTTGAAATTCCATTTGCCATAAACGGTCTTTGGCCGTCAAATAACCTTGCGCTAAAAAAAGATCATGGTCGTCTTTAGCGAAAACGTGAGGAACGCCCATTTCGTCATACACGACTTGAACGGGTTGATGCAATCCTGCAATTTGTAAAGTTTCTTCTGTGGGTTCGCCTGATTCAGGGCTTTCGGCGTTCATCCAAAAGCCATGGAATGGACTAAATAATTTACCTAAAGGAGGCACAGTTCCCCAACTTTGGTTCATCGCATAAGTCAAAAAGAGGGCGATGGCCAAAGGAAAAGCAGATTTGATGATTTTCATTGATGAATAAAAGATAGATAAATGAAATATCCGAAGATTTTTTTCTATTTTAGAAAGACAATTTTACAAAATTGTTGCTTGACCCCCAAATAAATTATCTTTAAAGCTATATGAAAAGACGTACCTTCCTTCAAACATCCACTCTACTGGGCGCAAGCCTAGGTGTCACGGCTAAATCAGCCAACTCAGAGCCACTCATTATTGCCACTTGGAAAAATGAAAAAGCGACCATCGCAGGTTGGAATAAAATGATGGAAACAGGCAAGGCGCTAGATGGCGTCGAAGCTGGGGCTCGAATTCCTGAAGCAGACCCTAACGATACCTCCGTAGGCTATGGCGGATATCCAGATCGGGATGGTCATGTTACCTTAGATGCTTGCATCATGGATCATTTAGGCAATGCGGGTTCGGTGACATTCCTAGAGGGAATCATGCATCCTATTTCCGTGGCAAGAGCGGTGATGGAGAAGACTCCACACGTGATGCTTTCGGGGGCTGGTGCTTTGAAATTTGCCTTAGCTCAAGGATTCAAAACTGAAAACCTGTTAACCGAGAGTTCGAAAAAGGCGTGGGAAGAGTGGAAAAAGGAATCGAAATATGAACCGGTCATTAATATTGAACGTCATGACACGATCGGATTATTAGGCATAGGAAAGTCCGGAGAAATTGCTGGGGCCTGTACGACGAGTGGTTTGGCCTTTAAGATGCACGGCCGGGTGGGCGACTCCCCTATCATCGGTGGAGCCGTTTTTTGCGACGATGAAGTAGGTGGCGCTTGTGCCACAGGATTAGGCGAATTTGTGATGAAGACCTTGGGCTCTTTCTTAATTGTCGAATTAATGAGACAGGGCATGTCTCCTCAAAAAGCCTGTGAAGAAGCCGTGATGCGGATTGTAAAACGCTATAAATACAAGGAATTTCAAATAGGCTATTTGGCCCTCAATAAAAAAGGAGAATATGGAGCTTATGCCATCCAAAAAGGATTCAATTATACCATCACTAAGAACGGGAAAACGCAAGTAATCGAAAGCGCATCCTATATGTAATTTGTTTATGCCAGCAGAAAAGAAAAAATATTTGTTCGAGATTGCCTGGGAAACCTGTAATCAAGTAGGTGGGATTTACACCGTTATCCGAACGAAAGTGCCGTCCATGGTCGAAAAATGGGGCGATGATTACGCCCTAATTGGGCCCTATTTTACCCAAACTGCGGCCGCTGAATTTGAGCCCATTACCGTAACGGATGAAACTCCGTTAGAGAGGGCGATCTTGAATCTGCGCAAAGCGGGCTTAGGGGTTCATTATGGGTATTGGCTGATTACTGGCAAACCTAAAATCGTTCTTTTCGAGCTGGAAACGTTGATGGCGGAGGTAGATGTGATTAAAGGAAAGATTTGGGAAAACCACAAGATTTCCACTTTAGGCGTAGAAGATTTAGTGAACCAAACGATTGTTTTTGGGGAAATGATCCGCTTATTGCTAACTGAGGTCGCGGAGGAAAACAAGAATAAGACCCATCTCATAGCACATTTCCACGAGTGGATGGCGTCGACTGGCTTACCGGATCTTAAAAAGGACAAGGTCAAAATTGCGACTGTTTTCACAACCCACGCTACGATGCTCGGTCGTTATTTAGCAGGTAATGTGCCTAATTTCTATGAGGTCATTGAAAATTTTGACTGGCTTAAAGAGGCTAAACATTATGGTATCGAGGCGCAGGCTTGTTTCGAACGAGCAGCCGCACAAAAAGCGGACGTATTAACCACGGTCAGTGATATTACAGCCAAGGAATGCCAGTATTTCTTAGGTCGAATTCCGGAATTAATTCTTCCGAATGGTCTGAATATTCAGCGTTTTGCTGCGCTTCACGAACATCAGAACTTACATTCGAAGTATAAAGAAAGCATTTCGAACTTCGTGATGGGGCATTTCTTCCAAAGCCAGCCCTTTGACCTAGAGCAAACCTTATACTTATTTACTTCCGGTCGTTTTGAATATTCGAATAAAGGATACGATATTACCTTGGATGCTTTGGCAATTTTAAATCGAAAGATGAAGGAGGCGGGGTCGAAAAAAACGGTGGTGATGTTCTTTGTAACGAAGCAGCCCTACCATTCGATCGATCCAGAAGTCTTGCACTCCCGTGCAGTTTTGGATGAGATTCGAGAAAATTGCTATGCAATTGAGAAAAAAGTGGGCGAACTTTTATTCAATGCCTCCGCTTCTTCCAGCGATTTACAAATGCCTGACTTAAATGCCTTTGTCGATGAATATTGGCGGATGCGTTTGCGGAGAACGGTACAAACTTGGAAAACGAAGGCTCGGCCAAAAGTCGTGACGCACTTATTAAAACAAGAGGATGATATCATTCGGAATTTGCATCGGACGAATCTGTTGAATAATCCAGAGGATAAGGTCAAAGTTGTTTACCACCCAGATTTTATTGTTTCGACGAATCCGCTTTTTGGACTAGATTATGGCCAATTTGTACGGGGTTGCCACTTAGGTGTCTTCCCTAGTTATTACGAACCTTGGGGCTATACGCCTTTAGAATGTATGGCGCGCGGGGTGCCTACGGTGACGTCGGATCTTTCTGGTTTTGGCGATTATATGATGCAAATTATGCGCGATTACGAACAATGGGGCGTAAGCGTAGTGAATCGCAAGACGCAGACCTACCAAGAATCGGCGGAACAATTAGCGAATCTATTGTTCAAATTTGTGCAGCAAACGCAGCGTGATCGCATCACACAGCGTAACCGGGTGGAGAGTATCGCAGACACCTTCGACTGGTCGAACCTGCGTTCCTATTACGATACAGCGCATGAGCTAGCAATCATCAAAAAGAAAAGGTAAAATTATACATGCTTCAGGGCCTCGCGTTTACTCAGCGGGGCTAAAGCATTGTTTGCCACAAATTCACGTACCCAATCCGGGTCTGTTCTAGCGTATTGGCGCAGTGCCCAGCCGATCGCTTTTTGAATAAAGAACTCCTTCGAAGAACTCAATACCTGAATATTTTTGGCCAGCAAAACGACATCCGTTTTGTCCTTGTAGCCTAAAGAGAAAACGAGGCAAAATCGTTGCAACCAAAAATTTCCTGAATTCATCCAGCGCTGAATCCACACGTCGCGCTCTGCGGGGAATTGTAAGAAATAGGGTCCTAGAATCTGCGGGGCCAAAAAATCCACCACATCCCACCAAGATTCTTCCCCAATCCATTGTTCACATAATGCTGGTAATCGGGAGTCCCAAGATTTCTTAGACATTTTCACATATTCCATAGCTACATAGTGAAATTCACGTTCTGGCATGGCAAAAAGCTCCTTCGATACTTCAAACCAGTCTTGTGAAGATCCGTATTGCTTGTACAGGTGTTTAAAAACCTCCTGACGCTCTGGCTTATTCACCCCTAGAAACGGGTATTTATCGCGCATATACTTGCGCATCTTAAAGGCATTGTCAGCATCTGCTAAATCGCGCAGGGCTTCAGTTATTGCTTTAACGAAGGGCTTCATCGATTCGTAAAATAGATTTTACCCTGCATTCCTCCTTCTTCTATTGCCCACTTCGAGGCATCAAATGGCTTATAACGAATATCCACAAAATTGATCTCATAAAAATTCTTCCACACCACCCCTTGTTGATCCATCTTCCGGATTCGATTCGCGGAATTCGAAACCACCTCAATCTCGACTTGATTTTGCTCTTGTAAAAGTCCAGCTGGAATGGCGATTTGGAAAGGAAGCGACCAAATCATCCCGATGTCTTTGCCATTAATTCGAACTTTGGCCATATCGCGCAATTCTGCTAAATGAAGCAATTTTGCGTTCGCTATTTGATCTGCTGATAAGCTTAGATCAAAGGTGTACCGGGCTGATGGCGCAACGGCTTGGGTCGTGTCTATTAACGTATAATAGCTGAAATCAGGTAAGGAAACTGACTTTGAACCTACACGCACTTGCAGGTTCTTAGGTTCGATATCTGTTTTGATTTTAACGGCTGCCGGTACCGGCGCTGATGGAATTTTGGCAATTGGCTGAATGATGACGCTTTGGCCAGGTGCTAAAGAAAGCCCTAGTTCTGAACCCTTTTTACCGTAGCTTCTTGTATCCGTCAGTGGATCCCAAATCTCGTAATTACCCGTCAATTTCTTCAAAGAAATCCTACCCTCTGAAAATTGAGAATGTAAATTAGTCACAAAATAAGCCGCGCCAGTCGGCGTCTTCTTCCGTATAAAAGATAAGCCTTTAGAGGCCATTGTTTCTACTGAAACGCCCAAACGAGCGAGTTGATCCGCCGGATCTGAAAGCACGCGCATTAATAAGGCGGCCCGGGCATTTTCCCAACGTTCTTTGGCCTCCTTCGTCTGACTAAACGTATTCAAATGCAAAGGTAAATGCTCTAAAAAATACACTGGATAACCCTGTTTCACCCATTTCGCTAAGAGTTCCAATGTCTCCACCGACATATAATGCGCCGCCGGAATTAATAAGACTTTGTAATTTCCACCACTTCGCGTTTTAAACGTTTTTCCCGGCTGAATAACCATATCTGTCAACAAATCATCTGAAATATAATCCACTGAAAAACCTTTGCTCTGCAATAATCCGGCCCATTTCCCGAATGACGTATTTATCAGCCATTCCCGACTATTCGCGTGCAATTCCAACGTGTGCAATTTCCCCGTTCCATTATTTGCATGCCAAACATCTTCCATCGGAAAATACAAAAGCGCATCGCTATCTGTCCGATTCGCTTGCAACATGGTTTGTACATTTTCGATGTATTTATTCAACGCAGGCATTGCCTCCCAAAAATGGCTTTGGGGATTAAAGTTCGTGCTCGCATAAAACAGCCAGCCCGGCCAAGCGATTTCTGGTGGAGAATAGGTGACTCCATGAAAGAATACGTGATTCACCCCTCCCACAAAAACCTGATCTACCACCGGTTTTACTTGAGCGATAGACACCTTAAAATGATTCCCTAACCAAGTGGCCGTTTCAGCAGCAACTAATTTCTTTCCGGTCAGGTTAGCAGCAGAACTCGCTAATTTCAAGGCCCGAATATCTGGAATCCCAAAAGTCGTAGAATCATAGTCTGGATCCACGCGATACCCGGGTATGTCAAAGGGTTTAGAACCAAAGAACTCGGCCTCCGGAATATCCGCCGCTGCATAAAGATCCAACAAATTTCCTGGTGAACCGTGGGCTTGATTGCGAGATGTGAAGCCCATCGAATTAACCCAATGATCAAATGGCAACACAAAATTACGCTGCAATAAGGTGAACATGGTGCGATGGTAATCCGCAAAAATTTGATTTTCCTCTTCTGATTCCGCCTTTTTCTTCGAGAGTACATCAAAATGCTTTCGCAGATCATAGCCGTTTAATCGCTGAAATGCGGGAAATAGTTCAGGCGTATAATTAGAACCATAAGCCTCATAAGAATCATTGTAAATGGCACGCAGTGGGGAATGCGCTTTCTTTAAAAGAGGTACAAAATTATTACTGTATTTTGCAAAAGCCTTCATGTCGAAATGGTCGAGCACAAGCCCTTCTCCGCCAGGTGCGGCGCGTTTGACTTTTTGGCCGGTTAAACCTGTCGCGAATACCCCATCGATAAATTGGTATTTTTTTGCTGCCTCCTTTTCCGTGATGGTTGGTCCACCTAAAGGCCAGCCCGTCCCCATGGTCATGTCGATGCCCAACCCTAAACGCTTGGCTTCTTGTAGGGTATAAAAGAATTTAGCTTGCCAGTCGGGACTTAAATAATTTTGGAATAAGGCTTCTGCCCCTTTTGCCCCGTAGATGGGAACGATGTGAAGGCCGCCAAAACCTGCTTTTTTAAAATTCTCTAAATTATACGTTATTCCCTTTTCTGTTACCGCACTCCCCGGCCACCACCAA
>CAMDSI010000014.1 GCA_945906915.1 Spirosoma fluviale
AGTTTGTGGAAATCTTTGCATTTCGAAAAGCGAGTTTCACACAACGCATGCTCGAGAAAAAAGATATATATTTTCCATTATATGAAAAGTACCTAGAGAAATATGGTCTTCCTGATGAATTAAAGTATTTATCGCTCATTGAGTCGGGATTAGAAAATAAGGCCATTTCAAATAAAGGAGCCGGTGGATTATGGCAATTTATGCCGAAAACGGCTAGGGGTGATTTTGGGATGCGGGTAGATCAATATATTGACGAGCGTTTTGATGCGGAAAGAGCCACAGACGCTGCGTGTCAATATTTAAAACGCCTTTACAAAACATTTGGAGATTGGCATTTAGCTTTGGCTGCTTATAATACGGGTCCTGCTAACGTAAAAAGAGCTATGCGTCGCTGTGGTGGGGCGAATGATTTTTGGGGTATTTATGCGTGTTTGCCTGCCCAAACAAAGGCCTATGTTCCTCAATTCATTGCGATGACCTATATGATGAATTTTCATTGGGATCATTCCATTCAGCCAGAAAATTGGGTAATTGATATACCTAAGGATAGTATTTTAGTGAGTGGCTATTTGAATTTAAATACCTTATCTCGTTTAACTGGTTTTTCTTTAGATACACTAAGACGATTAAATCCACATATTATTTCACATTTTCTGCCTAAAAATTCACAGCAAGTTAAAGTACATTTACCCTCTAACCGTTTTACTTATTTTGAGCAAAATAGAGTTCAAATTATGGATTCTGCTCGGGTAGATTTATCTGCTCCAGAATTAATGGAGGATGATACCTTAGAAACGGAGGAGCCAGTACCTGTAGCTAAACGATATACGTATCGAGTAAAAGGAGGGGATAATTTATCAACCGTTTCTCGTAGATTAGGTTTAAGTGTGATGGAACTTAAGCGCTTGAATCGGATAAAAGGTTCCCATTTGAGAAAGGGTCAAGTTTTGACTTATTTCAAATTAGTCAAGACAAAACAACGCATAACGAAGAAATCGAATAAACGCTCTTACGTAAAAAGTAAACGAAAAGTTAAGCATAAAAAGAAAAAAAGTAAATCAAAAAAACGCCGTAAACGCAGGTAATTATGATAGCTTATTTGAAAGGAAAATTAGCCCACAAAGATCGTGCGCATGTTATAATTGATGTGAATGGAGTGGGTTATGAGGTGAAAATTTCACTTCAGACCTATGCCTCTTTAGCAGATGGAGAAGAAAGTTGCAAGCTGTTTACCCATTTACAAGTGAAAGAGGATTCTCATACTTTGGTAGGTTTCCATTCGATGGATGAAAAACTATTATTTCTAGACTTGATTTCCGTTTCAGGTATAGGACTAAGCACGGCATTAGTCATGTTGTCGTCCTTTTCTTCTAATGAAATTCGTTCAGCTATTATGAACGAAAATATTGCTTTGATACAATCCATTAAAGGTATTGGATCTAAATCTGCCCAACGGGTTATTTTAGAATTAAAAGATAAGTGCAAGAAAGATGCCTTATTTGTAGAGGCAGGAATAGCCTCACATGATTCGAATTTTGGACATAAGCAAGAAGCTTTAGCTGCTTTAGTTACGCTGGGTATTCCGCGTATGGCTGCCGAAAAGAGTTTGGAAAGTATCCTCAAATCTAATCCGGATGCGTCTGTAGAAAATTTAATCAAATTAGCCTTGAGATAGTTGAGTACAGGTAAAAGACAATTTTGGTCATTATGGATACCCTTCTATTTGGGTTTGGGAATGATGTTGTCTTTTTCGAGTATAGCTCAAGTAGATTCCGTCTCCAAATCAGGTAAAAAGCCGCGGTTATCTTTAAAGAAATCAAATCGAAATCAAGGGAAATCCCCCTTTTCTATTTATTCAAAAAAATCTAGTCCTACCTATTCTTTTGAATCAGATTCAAAGATGGTTATCCGGAAGGATGCCACAGGAGCTGCTGAATTAACTGATTTTAAGTCTTTTAATCAATTACAAAACCAAGAGGTGAATCGAAGCTTTTGGCAATCCTATTCTAAAAGTTTAGATGGTAGCAGTAATTTAAAGTCTCGGGGTCTATTTCCTAAAATTGAATTACCTCCGGCTATTGACCGAATATTTGGCGGCACAGAGGTTTCATTTAAGCCCAATGGTTCATTGCTTTTAGATGTGGGCTACATGGGACAATTTGTCGATAATCCAGCTATTCCAGTACAATTAAGGTATGTTGGAAATCTTTTCTTTAATGAACAGGCTCAGATTAATTTTCAAGGTAAGATAGGTGATAAGCTTAATTTGAATGTCAATTTCGATACGAAGGCTAGTTTTAACTTTCAGAATCAGTTAAAATTAAATTGGAAGACACAAGAAGAAGATATTCTCCAAAATATTGAAGTAGGAAATACTTCTTGGACCTTGAATTCTCAGTTGATTCCAGGTATTCTAAATTTGTTCGGTGTGAAAACCTTATTACGTTTTGGGGCCTTAGATATGACCGTTGTGGCAGCTCAGCAAAGGTCCAAACAAGATTGTATTACGCTTAAGGGTGGAACGCAGGGTAAAAATTTCGAAGTACGAGTGGATCAATATGATGAAAACAAGCACTTTTTCTTATCATCCTATTTTCGAACGAATTATGAAAGGGCACTCAAAAATCTCCCCGTTATTTCAAGTGGTATCACGGTAACTCGTGTGGAGGTTTATGTAACGAATCGTACCCAAAGTACAGAAACTCTTCGGAATTTAGTCTCCTTATACGATTTGGGTGAAGCTAGTCCTTATAACAATACAAATCCAATTGTTCAACCCATTAATTCAACTAGCCCAGTAGATAATAAAGCAAATGGGATGTATGCGAAGCTTTTAGCAGATCCCAATTTGCGGAAATCGAATGAGGCGACTGATAGATTAGAGACGACCTATAATTTAAAAAGAGGAACGGATTTTGATGTTTTAAAAGGGGCGAAGCGCTTAACGGATAGAGAATTTAAGTTTAATTCCCAATTAGGCTATATTTCCTTAGTAGCTCCACTTCGGAATGATGAAGTTTTAGCTGTTTCGTATGAGTATACGCTGAATGGGCGTAAATATAAAGTAGGGGAGTTGACAGAAGATTACCAGGCTCGCCAAGATGATGAGGTTTTGATTCTTAAAATGCTGAAATCAAGTATGATAAGAAATAACCTAAATTCATCCACGACTGGCAAGCCTCATCCCATGTGGGATTTAATGATGAAGAATATTTATTCATTGAATACTTCCGCACTTACTAAGCAAAATTTTCAATTGCGAATTGTCTACAAGGATGATGCGACGGGGATTGATAATAGCAATTTGATTGAAGGGACTAACTTTAAAGATATTCCTCTTGTGAAGGTTTTAGGTTTAGATAAATTGAATTTTGCTGGTGATCCTCAGCCGGATGGAAACTTTGATTACATTGAGGATATTACGATTGATTCTAAAAATGGAAAAATAATTTTTCCAGTCTTAGAGCCTTTTGGGAGTAGTCTACGTGCGAAATTCACCTCCTCAGAGACCAATTTAATAGATAAATATGTATTCGATAAATTGTATACGGGGACTCAAATGGATGCGGCTCAATTATCGACTAAGAATAAGTTTTTTATCAAAGGATCCTTTCAGTCGGGTTCGGGTGGAGATATTTCTTTGCCATTCGGGGTTGAGGCAAAATCGGTTACAATTACGGCTGGTGGACAATCTTTAGCGGCTGGGACAGATTATATAGTCGAACCGCAGTCAGGGAGGGTAAAAATCATCAATGAAGGCGTCTTTAGTTCTGGAAGAGAAATTAAGGTATGTTACGAAAAGCCTGATTTATTCTCTAATCAAATCCGAACCTTATTAGGAACGCGTTTAGATTATAATTTAGGTAAGAATGTGCATCTAGGAGCGACCATCCAAAATATGTCTGAAAGTCCTCCTGCCTTTTTCCGAAGGGTGGCAATGGGGAATGAACCGGTGGATAATACGCTCATTGGTTTTGACGCTACTATTTTGCAAAATTCTCAGGGAATTACGCGTTTCTTAGATAAGCTACCATTGATTTCAACAAAAGAAACATCGGTCATTGATTTTCAGGGTGAATTTGCGAAACTAATCCCGAATGTAAATGATCGGGTTCAAGGTAATGCTTTCATTGATGATTTTGAGGCTGCGCGTGTCATTTATAATCTAAGCTCCCAGTCTACCTTATGGAAATCGGGAGCTACTCCTAAATCATATGTTGTGACGGGGAGTAAATTAGCGGCTGGTTTTAATCGAGCTAAGATTGCTGCCTATACGGTGGACGCAAGTATTTATGGTCAGGGCGGATTTGCCTTAGATGTTCCGGGTTTAGATCCCACGAAAGTTAACGCCTATGCTTACGAAAGAGTCGTTACGCCTAAAGGGCTGTTTCCTAATAAAGACTTTGCAAACAACATAACTAATCTGCCTATCGGTGTATTAGACGTAGCATATTTCCCTTCTGAAAGGGGATTGTATAATTTTAATACCAATCTCTCGTCGAAAGGATTATTGCCTACTCCGGCTTCAAATTTTGGGGCTATTACTAGGGCCATCAGCTCTGATACGGATTTTGATAATGCGAATGTGGAGCAAATTGAATTTTGGTTAATGGATCCGTTTATAGGGGGTGAGGCTGGTAAAATTCGGGATGGAATATTTAATAAAAATAACGAGACTGGAGGTAAATTAGTTTTTCATCTTGGTGATGTTTCCGAGGATTTCATTCCAGATGGTTATTCCAATTTTGAAAACGGAATACCTGCCGGGAATAAAATTACGGCAGGAGCTGGTAAAAATGTGGAAACTACGGAATGGGGTTTAGCGCCGTCTCGCCAATTCGTAATTAATGCCTTTGATAATTCAGCTGGTCGAGAGAAGCAAGATATTGGATTAGATGGTTTGCCTAATAGCTCTGATGACGCAACTGCACTGACTGAAACAACTCATTTTAAGGCTTATTTAGATCAAATTAAGGGTAGAGTGACAGATGCGCCTGCTTTGGCAAATATTCAAAATGACCCCGCTGGTGATGATTTCGATTATTACTTAAATCAAAAATTCAACAGTACCGAATCACTTATTCAGCGCTATAAGAATTACCTGGGAATGGAAAATAATAGCCCTACTACGGCGAATCCATCAAATACCAATTTTACGGAGGCGAATAGTATGTTACCGGATCGGGAGGATTTGAATAATGATAATACCGTTAACGAAAATGAGGCTTATTTTGAATATGAGGTAGATTTAAAACCCAATAGCCTTCAAATCGGGAATGGATTTGTGGTAGATAAGATTTCAGAAGGTGGAGTTAATTGGTATTTATTCCGGATTCCCATTAAAGATAAACGCAATTACAAGACGCCCGCTGGTGAGATTAATTCGTTTAAATCAATCAGATTTATGCGAATGGTGCTTAAAGAATTTCAAGAGCCAGTGGTTTTGCGCTTTGCTCAGCTTCAATTATCCGGTTATAGTTACCGAAAATTTGTGGGTGAATTAGATAAGCGAAGCGGTCAAGATTTGCCGGAACCCTATGATGCTAAGTTCCGTGTTTCGAGTGTGAATATTGAAGAAAATGGACCTGCTAATAAGGGGGAGACCGCAATTCCTTATGTGGTGCCTCCTGGATTTGTACGCGATCAAGATATTACCACTATTAATAATGCACGTCTGAATGAGCAATCCATGAGCTTATGTGTGGATAATTTACGTGCTGGGGATGCTAGAGCGGTCTTTAAAAATACGCTTTTCGATTTCATTAATTACAAGCGTTTAAAGATGTTTGTTTCGATGCAAAGTCCGGATGCAATTAATGGTCAAGTGAGTGCATTCTTACGTATAGGAACTGATTTAACAGATAATTACTATGAAATCGAGAATTCAGGCTTAATGCAAACACAGAAAGGTCAAAGTTTAGATACCGAAATTTGGCCGATGGAAAATGAGTTTGATATCGAGTTTGATTTAGTGAAACAAGTGAAAACGGAGAGAGACAAGCAAGGGAAGAGTTTGCAAGAGCGTTTTACTATGCTAGTGACGAGTTCTACTGGTAAAACGTATAAAATTACTGTGATGGGTCGTCCTGATCAAAGCGCCACGATGGTGACGATGATAGGCGTGAGAAATACCAGTACGACGAATAAATCTTTCTGTATATGGGTGAATGAATTAAGGGCGTCTGGCTTTGATCAGACCTCTGGAGAAGCGGCAATTGGTAAATTAGGATTGAAATTAGCTGATATAGGTACGATTCAGATGAATGGTAGTTTTAAGAATTACGGTTTTGGTGGGGTTCAGGCCAAAATTTCTGAACGTAGTCGCGAAAATAATTTGGAATATGGAATTACGGCCAACCTGAATTTAGATAAACTATTGCCTAAGAATTGGGGTTTCAAAATACCCTTCTTTATTACGTACGATAGACGGAATATTTCACCAGAATTTGATCCTTTTGATCCTGATATTTTCTTACGAAATTCAATTCAGAAGTTTAGTTCTGAGGTAAAAAAACAATCATATCTTACTCTAGTAGAAGATAATACAGAGCGGAAAGGTTTCAATTTTTCGAATGTGAAGAAGTCAAGAAGTGCGCTATCTAAAAATAGCTATCCTTGGGATTTCTCTAATTTTACCTTCTCTTACGCCTATTCCGAAATGATACGGACGAGCCCTCTGATTGCCGAATACAATCAATTATCTCACAAGGGAAGTGTTTTATATGCTTTTTCGAGTTCATCCCGTTTCCTTGAACCATTTAAGAAAGCGTCGTTTGAATTGATTAAAGACTTCAATCTAAATCTAGTCCCATCGTCTCTATTGGTTCGATTAGATATGGATCGGAGTTTTATTAAAACCCAAATGCGGAATTCCGAATTTACAACCCTAGGTGTGGCTCCCCAATTTGAGAAGTATTGGTTCTTTAATCGCCAGTATGCGTTAAATTGGAATTTGACTAAGAGTGTCGTATTAAATTATAATGCGCAGGTGAATTCCATCATTGATGAACCTATTGGGGATTTGGATACCCAAGAAAAACGAGATTCCGTGATGATTAGTTTACGGGCTTTGGGTAGAGCTAAAAGCTTTGATCAACAAGCAGGCATGGTATGGCGTTTACCTTTACAGAAATCGGTTCTTACCGACTGGATGAATGCGGATTATACGCATCGAATTGGATATAATTATTTCGCTAACTCTTTTGACATTCGAGATTCATTAGGTTTGCCATTTGGGAATATTATTAAAAATAACCGGGAGCAGGCTATTAATGGGAAAATTGATTTTGTTGCTCTGTATAATCGCATAAATGCATTGCGCTGGGCGAATAGTCCTCGAACTTTTGGCAAGAATGTCGCAAGGAATCCTGGTGATGAGGAGGATATCGTGATTCCAGCGAATAATGCTGTGAAATCAATCACTCGTTTACTTTTAACTTTGCGCGGAATTCAGGTTAATTATTCAGTTAATGAATCTACGACCTTACCTGGTTTTATGCCAAATCCTGGGATTTTAGGCATGAATGCGATTAATTCCGCACCTGGTTTTGACTTTATCAGTGGGGGACAGGATGACGGTATTCGATTTAAATCAGCAGAAAATGGTTGGCTTACTAAAAGTACAGTTCAAAACACTCCTTTCACCCAGCTGCGAAC
This sequence comes from Spirosoma fluviale, assembly GCA_945906915.1. Classification (GTDB taxonomy): domain Bacteria; phylum Bacteroidota; class Bacteroidia; order Cytophagales; family Spirosomataceae; genus Aquirufa; species Aquirufa fluvialis_D. Next base: position 7,657 of record CAMDSI010000014.1, read on the forward strand.
CCAAAAGTTAAGCTATTCAACCCAACTAGAGCCTACTAAAGATTTGCGTATTCAGGTAGATGGGAATTATAATCGCGGGGATAACTACCAAGAATTTTTCCGTCCAGAGCAAGCAAATGGTCCATTTAAATCTCAAAGTCCCATACGATCTGGTAATTATTCGATGTCATTCTTATCCTTCATGACCGCCTTTTCTGATCCGGAAACGGTCTTTGAGGAATTTAGATCTAACCGTTCGGTTCTCTTATCTCGTTTAAATAAGGCTAAACCAACTGAAATAGGAACGTATAATCAGAATTCCCAGGATGTTCTGATCCCGGCTTTCTTTGCAGCCTATTCGGGTGTTTCAGCTAATAGCGTCAAGTATTCGCCTTTTTATGATATCCCGCTACCAAACTGGAAAGTAGATTATAATGGCTTGAATTTATTTCCAGGCATCAAGAATAAGTTTGCTTCCTTTACAATTTCTCACATGTACTCAAGCACCTATAATGTGGGAAATTTTGTATCCTCGCTGGAATATGGTCAATTCGCCACCGATTATATGAACCTCTCATTAAATAGTTTGTTGTATCCACTTTCCTCTCGTTTTGATCCTGAGACCAATACGTTGATTCCCGTTTATGTAATGAGTACAATTTCTTTTGTAGAAAGATTTTCTCCGTTAATCGGGGTTAATGCGGTTACTAAGAGTAAGATCTCTTTACGTTTAGAGTATAACCAAGATCGGAATGTAGGTTTAAATCTAGCGAATTCACAAGTAGCGGAATTAGCTAATAAGGATTTGACCGTTGCCATAGGATTTACTAAAGCCAATCTGCTTATACCCTTTAAAATCAATGGTAGAGCCGTGCGCTTACCTAATGATTTGCGCTTCAACATGAATTTAACGATTCGGGATACGCGTACACTACAGCGTAAATTAGATGCAGAGACAATTGTAACGCAAGGTTTTGTGAATTTCCAATTCCGTCCACAAATAAGTTATAATGTGAATAATAAATTAACGGTCACCGCTTATTTTGATAAGATGATGAATAATCCGTTGGTTTCTAATTCCTTCTATCGCTCTACGGTGGCAGGAGGTTTCCAAATACGGTATAGTTTAAGTGAATAATCAAAAATCGTTTGCAAAAAATCGATAATTTAGTGACCTTTGTAAGCAAATAGATATTATATGAATTTTCCAAGTGAATTAAAATATACTCAAGAGCACGAGTGGATTAAATTAGATGGCGACGTAGCTATCATCGGTATTACAGATTTTGCTCAAGGTGAATTGGGTGATATCGTTTTTGTCGAAGTCGAGACGGTAGGAAAAAATATCGCGAAAGATGGTGTTTTTGGAACAGTTGAAGCAGTTAAAACGGTTTCGGATTTGTTCTTACCTATTGCCGGAGAAATTATAGAGTTTAATACAGCTTTAAATAACAGTCCTGAATTGATAAATTCTGATCCTTACGGGGATGGTTGGGTAGTGAAAATGAAGGCAGCTGATGCTGGTGATTTATCCCAATTGATGGATGTGGAAACATATAAATCCTTTATCGGACATTGATTTTAAAACCCTGTTAATCAGGGTTTTTTTATAAGCCAAAAAAAATGCGGATCTTATTCAAACAGATTTTAATTCAAGATAGTCGGTCAACCCACTACGGGAAGAAGATGGATTTATTAGCGGAGAATGGTCGTTGGATTTCTATTGAACCTTCGATTAAAGCGGATGCTGATGAAATCATAACGGGTGATGAATTACTTTGGTTTCCTTCCGTCGTCGATCTGCGTGTGCATCATACCTTGCCAGGTGGTGAAAATAAAGAAGATTGGGATAGTTTACGGGCAGCTGCTTGGAAAGGTGGCGTCTTAGACTTACTGCTTCTGCCTACAGGAGACCCGGTGCCGCAACAACCCGAAGCGATTCAATACATAGCTCAAAAAATGGCTGGCACAGGCTTAGCTTGTTACCCAGCAGCCCCCTTAACTTTAGGGAATCAAGCAGAGAACTTTAGTGATTTGATGGATCTGCATCAGGCAGGGGCCTCCTGGTTTAGTCATGGCGCGGGTTCTTTGCAAGACACAGACTTAATGTTAAAATGCCTTCAGTATTTACAGCCACTTCCCGTTAAGGTTATTTCACGACCTGATGTGAGCGGATTATCCTTGTTTGGACAGATTCACGAAGGATTACAAAGTACCTTATTAGGTTTGAAGGGGATTCCTGAATTAGCGGAAACGATGCAGGTAAAACGGGATCTAGATCTATTAGCCTACGTGATGCAGCATTCGTTTGGATTAGCCAATGCGAACTTTTCACTTCATTTCTCCTGTATATCATCAGCAGAGTCTGTAAAATTAATCAGTGTGGCTCAAAAGGCCGGCTTACCAGTCACGGCAGATGTAGCAGTTCATTCCTTACTATTTACAGAAGAGGCATTAGCCGATTTCGATACACTGAAAAAAGTACATCCTCCTCTTAGGACAGAGAAAGACAGATTAGCCTTGTGGAAAGGTTTAAAAGAGGGAACGATTTCATCTGTCGTATCTGATCATCACCCTCAGGAGGTAGAATATAAAGAACTTGAGTTTGATCAGGCTGCTTTTGGTACGATTGGTTTAGAAACTTTAGCAATAGCCTTTATCTCCGAAGCGAAAAAGCAAGGATTAGATAAAGTAGATCAATATTTATCTCATAATTCGGCGGCCTTCTTAGGAATCCAACAGCCAGAATTAAAGGCTGGAGAATGGATGAAAGGGATGGTGGTCAAAAAAGAGACCCATGTCTATGACTCAAATTCAATCGTCTCTAAATCGAAGAATTCTATTTTCTTAGGTCACTCATTCAGCTATAAAGTGGCTGGGGTTTATCACGGATCAATTCAATAATGGTCAATAACTGGTTTTCTGAAATTAGCCGTTTTGTTCTATTTGCATTGCTATTCGTAGTCTTGCTAGTTGCTTATGGCTATGTTTTACAGTCTTTTAGCATTATTCCATTAGGGGGTAAAAAGGCACCTACTTTTGTCTTTTTACTTTTTTTTCAATGGTGGTATGTTTCTAAATTTCCACAGAATCACCAAGGTGAAAAGAAACATTTTCTAGTTTATTTTGCACTTCAATATATCTTAATAGTGATTATAGCTTTATTTAGTGCATTTTTTGTGTACTATTTTTTTCAATCTCAAGCTGGATTACAAATGCTGGAGGCCTATATCCAACAAAGTTTATTAGAATTAAATTCTTACAAAGAAGTCATTGTTAGTCAAGAAGGTGGAGAATACTATAATAGTTTGCATGCGGGTATAAAATCAATTGATGCCTACAGCATTGCAAAAGATGATTTTTCTCAAAAAATTGCGCTTGGTTTTTTACCTAATTTGTTAATTTCACTCTACTATAAAAAATAGCTATGGAAAACTCGGCAGAATCAACAGCCTCATCATCTATTATTGCCTTAAAGTATGGTTTCATTTATGGTCTATTAAGCTTTCTCTTTTCTACTCTTGTGAATGTGATGGGTTGGGCAGAGGATTTTCAAGAATCCATTGGTTGGATTTCTGGTATCTGGTCATTAGTGTTATCCGTAACTATATTATTGCTTTGTTTGCGCGAATATAGAGAACAAAATGAAGGTTATATAAGCTACGGTCAAGGTTTAGGATTAGCCACTTTGTCTGGGGCAATCAGCGGATTAGTCGCCGGGGCGTTTAACTATATTTATATTCAGTTTATTGATAATACAGCCATGCAACGTCAACTAGATTTAGCTAGAGAACGGATGGAAGATCAAGGCCTTAGCGCTAGCCAAATTCAGAGCGCAGAGGAAATAACTAGCTTAGTCATGAATCCCGGAGTTCAATTTGTGATTGTAGTAATTACGAGTGTTATTTTCAATTTTCTTTTTGGCTTAATTATCGCCGCAGTCGTTAAACGAGAAAAACCTATTTTCGAATAAGATGTTTGCTCTTTTTAAAAAAGATGTGCTAGCCTTTTTTAGCTCTTGGATGGGCTGGGGGACTATTTCGTCTTTTTTTGCTTTAATGGGAGTTTATGTCTGGGTAATTGACGGAAACGTCTTAGACTATGGATTTGCGGAGCTAAGCGTTTTCTTTGACCTCAGCCCCTGGTTCTTCTTGTTTTTTGTTCCAGCTTTAACAATGAGTAGTTTTTCTGATGAAGTAGAGAGAGAGACTTTTCAATTGCTTAGATCGCTCCCTATTACCCTGGGTCAAGTTTTAAAAGCTAAGTTACTAGCACTTATTTTTATTAGTGTATTGACTTTATTGCCTAGTTTACTTTTTGTTCAAACAGTGGCTGTATTGGGTTTTCCTAAAAGCAATTTTGATTCATCCTTGATCTTAGGTGGATATCTCGCACTATTCCTTTTAATACTATGTTTTGTAGGATTTGGGGTATTAGCTTCTAGTTTAAGTAGAAAGCAGTCTGTAGCCTTTATACTTGGCTTGGTTTTAAATTTTGTTTTTTGGCAAGGAGCGAGGGAACTAGGATTGGAGGCTTTGGATTTATCCTCTCATTATAATAGACTGAGTATGGGTCTTTTGAGCTTTAGTGATCTAATCTTTTTCCTAGGTTTTTTCTTATTACTCTGGGGGAGTATTAGATTACGCTTAGGCCAAATTATTTAAAATCACTAATTGAAATTGATTCAGTACAGAAGTCGATTTCACGGCCTTCATTCGAGGCGATGATAAGTAGTTTTTCGCGCTGATTATTCAATTTATCAAAGAACCACTCCTTGGCTTTTTCGTCAAAATTAGTCGTTGGCTCATCAAGCAATAAAACAGGTCTTTCAGATAATAGGGCAAATCCTAACTTGATTTTTTGGCGCATTCCCGAAGAATAATTCTTAATTAATTTAGTTCGACCCGGTTGTAAATCGATAAATTCCTCCAAGAAATCTAAAGTGATTGATGCTGGGAGGTAGTTGTTTTTAATGAGAATACGCAGGTGTTCTTCTAAAGTATATTCTTCTATCAATTCGACATAGGGCGCCGCATAAGTGATTTGAGAATAGACTGATTCTGGGTCAATGCCAAGCATTTCTACGCTACCTGCGTTAGGAAGCGTAAACTGAGCGATTAGTTGTAATAAGGTTGATTTTCCGGATCCATTTGGCCCTGTAAGGGCATAAGAGTCGCCTGAATGAAAGCGATAATTAAAATCGCGAATGACAAATTCTTGTCTGAACTTTTTAGAAAGGTTACGAACAAGAATTTCCATACCAAATTAGCCTTTCATGATACCTCTTTCTGAATTCTTAACGAAGTTGAGAATTTCGTTTCGCTCCGGAGTATTAGGTAATTGCGCTTCTATTTCTTCTAATGCCGTATTCGTATTTAATCCTTTTAAATATAAATAACGATAGGCTTCTTGAATGATATTGATTTGTTCATCCGTATAATTACGACGACGCAGTCCTACGGAATTAATGCCTGCATAGCTTAAAGGCTCACGTCCTGATTTAGTAAATGGAGGAACATCTTTTCTAACTAAAGAACCACCTGAAATCATGACATGTTGACCAATCGTTGCGAATTGGTGAATAGCTGAAGAGCCACCAATAATGGCAAACTCACCCACTGTCACATGCCCAGCCATTTGAACAGAATTAGCAATAATACAATGGTCGCCTATCACGCAATCGTGTGCTATGTGAACATAAGCCATAATTAGACAGTTTTTGCCTATTACGGTTTTTAATTTATCGGATGTACCTCGATTAATCGTTACACACTCTCTAATGGTGGAATTATCGCCTATTTCAGCGGTTGTTGTTTCTCCGCCAAATTTTAAATCTTGTGGAATAGCTGAAATAACTGCTCCTGGAAAAATACGTACATTTTTACCAATACGCGCTCCAGGATAAATGGTTACGTTTGATCCAATCCAAGTTCCTTCACCAATTTCTACATCGGCATGAATAGACGTGAATGCCTCGATACTAACATTAGCACCGATTTTAGCGTTCGAATCAATATGTGTTAACTGATGAATCATACATTTTTAACTTAGGACTTACGCACTAAACTGGCAGTCATTTCTGCCTCACAAACTACAACGCCGGCGACATAAGCCTTACCAGTCATTTTTGCAATACCTCTACGAATAGGGGCTTGAAGCTCACATTTAAAGATAATTGTATCTCCCGGTATGACACTTCTTCTAAAACGGCAATTTTCTATACCTACAAGGTAGGGCCAATAGTTTTCTGGATCATCTACTGAACTCAATACGAGAATTCCACCCGTTTGTGCCATGGCTTCTATTTGCATAACCCCTGGCATGACGGGATTGTTAGGGAAATGACCCATGAAGTAATTTTCATTCATGGTGACATTTTTAACCCCTACAACACTATTATCATCTAAATAAATGATTTTATCAATCATTTGGAAAGGATAGCGATGGGGCAAAAGTTCGTATACTCGTTCGTGAGAAAATATAGGAGGCTGCTTGGGGTCATAAACAGGTACTTTATTTTTCTCTGCTTCTAACATCAACTTCTTAATTTTTCTGGCTAATTCTATGTTAGAAGCATGACCAGGACGTGACGCTAAGATTTGAGCTTTAATAGGACGCCCTACTAAGGCTAAATCCCCCATTAAATCTAATAACTTGTGGCGTGCCATCTCATTACTGAAATGTAAATTGGTATTATTAAGTATCCCAGCTTCTTTAGAAACAGAGATTTTAGGTTTTCCTAAAACATCTGATAAATGAGCTAATTCTGCTTCAGAATAATCTTTATCAGCTATAACGATAGCATTATTTAAATCACCACCCTTAATTAATCCAGCTTTATATAATACTTCTATTTCATGCACAAAACAGAATGTTCTGCACATAGAAAAATCTTTTTCAAATTGAGAGACATGGCTCAGATTAGCGTGTTGGCTTGTTAGAAATTTGGAATTATAATCCACCATTACCGCTATACGGTAGTCATTTAGAGGTAATGCCGCAAGTTCAATTCCATTTTCTAAATCCTTGAATCGAACTTCCTCTGTAATTTCAAAGAATTTGCGGTGCGCATCTTGTTCTACTAAAACAGCGTCTTTTAGTGCTTCTACGAATTTGATGGAACTGCCATCCATGATAGGAGGTTCTGGCCCATCTAATTGAATGAGGATATTATCTACTTCTAAACCCACAAGTGCTGCTAAAACGTGCTCCACAGTATTAATACGGGCGCCATTATGCTCTATTGTTGTTCCGCGTGAGGTATCTACGACATAGTCTACATCAGCATCTGCAATCGGTTGACCTGGTAAATCAACACGCTGGAATTTGATCCCGTGGTTAGCAGGAGCAGGTAAAAATGTCATATTGGCAACTACGCCAGTATGTAAACCTACACCAGATAGGGTTACAGCATTGGTAATAGTATGTTGCTTATTGTTCATACGCGTTATTAAGATTCTAATCGTTTTAATAAGTCCGGCAACTGACGCAATAAAGCATTGCGTTTCAAGTATTCACTATTAGGGGAGGCCGGTGTTCCTCCTAATATTTGTCCTTCTTTTCGGACCGTTTTCGTTACCCCTGATTGAGCGGTAACAATGGTTTTATCTGCAACGGTAATATGCCCTGCTACTCCTACTTGACCACCAATTAAACAGTTTTGGCCAATTTTTGTAGAACCAGAAACACCTGTTTGTGCTGCTATGGCCGTATTAGCGCCAATTTCTACGTTATGGGCTATTTGTACTAAATTATCAATTTTTACACCTTGCTTGATCAAAGTAGATCCCATTGTGGCTCTATCAATGGTCGTATTTGCACCTATACTAACACCGTCCTCTAAAACTACATTCCCTAATTGAGGTATTGTAGTAAAAGATCCGTCTGCCTTAGGGGCAAAACCAAATCCATCTGAACCGATTACTGCATTCGCATGCAGCGTACAATTATTACCTATTATGGTGTCGTTATAAATAACTACGCCTGGATAAATTACGCAATTATTGCCAATACTTACTTTATTTCCGATGGTTACGTGCGCGGCAATGTACGTATTATTGCCAATACTAGACTCTGAACCTATGCTTGAAAATGGCCCGAAATACAAATCAGACCCTATTTTAGCACTTTTTGCGATGTGTGTAGGTTCTTGAATACCGGTTTCCTTTACGCTTGTAAATTCTTGGTATTTTTGAAGTAGTATAGTGAAGGCGGAGTAGGGGTCTTTAACCTTAATCAAGGTAGCTAAAGGCTTTTCTTTTAAAATTAAATCGTTTGCTATGATGATAGCTGTTGACTTAGAGATGTACAAGAATGATTCATATTTCGGATTAGCTAAAAAGGATATACTTCCTTCTTGCCCGTCTTCAATTTTATTAAACGCCGTTATACTTGCTGAACCATCACCATCTACTGTTCCTTGAATTAATTGGGCTATTTGATCAACAGTAAATTTCATTCGGTCAAACGATGTTTAATAAGGGCTAATAGAATTTCCTTTAGCTCAATTCTCCTTGCAAATATACGCTCTTTGGACAACAAAAATAGTATTTTTTTACAATCTTACTTAATGCTTGTATGGTCGGTAAATCAGATGCTTCGAGTAACTCGACCACCTGGCCTTGTTTGTCGACCATCTTAATGGTGTTGTCGCCCTGTACATAGGCGGCGTTTGATGTAGAGCCTTCTACTACAAAATAGGACAGTTCTTCGTCTGTTATTCCGTATTCTCGTTTTATATTTTCTTCTATTTCGACTCTTTTTGCTTTAGGAAGTGGCTGAGAGCCTAATTTACAAGTGAATAATTTTCTGGCCAAAAAGTGTGTACATAAATGCTTTAGGATTTTATCATTGGTATTTTTCCATTCCTTAATAGCAGCCCAAACATCATGATCATCTAATTCAGTAAAGGCGATGAGTAAACTTTCATTCTTTGAAAATTCATCCCAAGTATACGTGCTTGTTAAAAAGGTTTTTAAAGGACCTGAGCAGGGTAACTTTTGGCCTTCAGAAAACAAATATTTAGCCCGACGTAAAATTTGAATTAACATCGTTTCAGCTGCAATGGCTGTTTTATGTAAATACACTTGCCAGTACATTAAACGTCTGGCCATTAGAAAATTTTCGGTTGAATAAATACCTTTTTCTTCGATAACTAATTGTTCATTATTCAAGTCCATCATGCTTAAAAGCCGTTCAGAACCGATGAATCCTTCTCTTACACCCGTATAGAAGGAATCTCTACTCAAGTAGTCTAATCGATCTACATCTAATTGAGAGGATACTAATTGATGGAAGAATTTACGGGGGTATTTATTTTCAAATATTTCAATGGCTAAACGTAGTCGGCCATTAAAATGCTGATTTAATTTTGCCATTAAAAGAGTAGACACATCTTCGTGTTTCACCTCGTTTAATAAAGTGTATTCTAAAACATGTGAAAAGGGTCCATGGCCAATATCATGTAATAAAATAGCGATTTCTGCTGCTTCACGCTCTTCGGGTGAAATGGAATATCCTTTTGCTTTTAAATTATCTAACACTTGATCCATTAGATGCATGGCTCCCAAAGCATGATGAAACCGTGTATGATGTGCACCTGGATAGACAAATTCAGCTAGACCTAATTGTTTAATACGTTTAAGTCGCTGAAAATAAGGGTGGTCGATAAGTTCAAGAATTAATGGATTATTGATTTTAATAAAACCATAAATCGGGTCATTAATTATTTTAGTCGGGTACATGGGATATTCTTTTCCGAAATTTAGCTAAAAAGGTTAGTATTCCTTAATTTTGTGTCACATTGAATTCCTTTAAAGGATGTACAATGCGGACTTGTAGCTCAGTTGGTTAGAGCATCTGACTCATAATCAGGGGGTCCATGGTTCGAGCCCATGCTGGTCCACTCTTTTTTTACCATACTCTTGATAAGGGAGTATGGTTTTTTTTATGCTAAAAATTCTAAATATTTAAGCGAGACTGCTGCTAATGTCATGATAACAAAAGCGGGAGAATTTTTTGATTACTTTCATTATCTAATTTGATATAATGGTAATTTAACTCATTTAGGTTTTCATTCGGTATTATTTTGTACATTACAAGTATAACTAACCACTTAATAATGCTGTTTCTTTTTCAATCGATTTTCGTCATGACGCTATTTACTAGTTTTATGACGCCTTCGATCATTTTTTTGAAATCGAGGGGTACCTTATTCGCTAATCCGAATATCTATTTAGCCATTCTATTTTTTATTTCTGGGATTTACTGTTTGACTATTTATTCGATGTCCTTAGGGCATAGTCTATTGTTTACGGTCTTATTATATGGTAATTTCTCTTCTTTATACTTCTTAATTGGTCCGCTGATCTACTTTTATCTACGCAGTTTGAGAAGTGGAAATACGAAAATAAGTGGGGGTGATTTTTGGCATTTTATTCCCTTTATTCTCGTTTTTCTAGATACGATACCCTATTATATATCGCCTTATGCCTATAAAGTGGGCGTAGTTAGTCAAGTCTTCAGTGATTGGACATCTATGTTCTCTATTCAATTAGGTTTTTTCTTTCAAGCATCCCATTTATATATATTCCGTCCTTTATTATTAACATTTTATACGGTATGGGGTATTCGCTTCATAAGGAATAATACAGTTTATTTTTATAAAGTGCTACAAGCAGGAAAATGGTTATTTGTTTTTCTTTTACTTCAATTAGTGGTTTTTGTTGGAATGAGCTCAGTATTTTTAGGCGTATGGTTAGAAAATACGTTTGGTTATTCTTTTTTAAATCACCCTACTGAAATAAAATATATCTCACTTTTGGCTTATATGGTCATGGTTTGTACTTTGTATTTATTTCCACAGGTAATCTATTTAAATGCAGATCGATTTAAACGTTTTTTTAACCCTCAGGATGAGTTTTATTACAAGATGGATCAAGCCATTAATGCCTGTTATATCTTTGATAAACCCTTTTTAAAATCGGATTTGACTTTGCATCAATTCGGGGAATTAGTCCAAATAGACAAAAAGGTATTGAATGATTTTTTTGAACTTTATCTTTTCACTAACTTCACCGATGAAATGAATCGATTGCGGATTCAATTTGCTAAGAATTTAATTAAGCAAGGTTGTTTGCAAAAATCGTGTTTGCAGAGTTTGTTTAAGGATTCTGGCTTTGAATGTGCGGAGGATTTGAGTTTTTATTTTTCGGAATTTGAAGGTAAAAGTGTAGAAGATTTTATTCTTACATTAAAAAAATAATATATGAAAAGTGTTCTTATTGCATTCATGATGATTGGTTTTTCGCATTTTGCCTTCTCTCAAAAGGTGATTAGTTCATCGATAGGTGCCGGCGGTGCTACTACGGTAGTGGAGGGTAAATATTATTCTCAAATCATTGGTCAGCAAAGCGCCGTTACAGGTACATCTTCTTCTGGCGGAGTGGTAGTTCGCCAAGGTTTTAAACAACCATCTTTATTAGCTCGCAGTATAGCAGCGTCTGGTATTAAATTAAATGTACAAGAAGAAAATCCGATCATATATACTGCTTTTCCTAATCCATTTGTTGATAAATTAACTATTGGTTTTTCGGTACCTAGTACTAAACCTACTTTTGTGGCTATTTATGATCAATTAGGGTCTGTTATCTTTCAGCATACCTACGAAGCTCCGATTAAAGAGATCGTATTTAGTGATTTTTCTGGTATTCGCGTGGGTAAATATGTGTTGCATGTAATCTCTTCAGGAAAGCCATTTGCAACCACGATTGTAAAAGAGTAATTAAAGGCTAAAAGCTACGTATTTATTGCCTTTGGGAGTTCCTAATTTTGTTCCTCCACAGGCGATTACAATAAATTGTTTTCCATTCACTAAATAGGTGGATGGTGTCGCGAAAGCTGCTGCTGGCAATTGTATGGCCCGTAGCAGCTTTCCTGTTTTACTTTCATAGAATCTTAATTTTCCATCTTTAGCTGCTCCTATAATTAATAAGCCGCTGGCCGTAATTATGGGACCTCCGTAATTCTCGGCTCCTGTTCCGGTAATACCTTTTTGAGCTAAGGTAGGTTCATCACCAAATGGTATTTTCCAAAGGTATTTTCCCGTATTTAAATCAATCGCATTAAGAGTTCCCCATGGCGGAGTTATAGCTGGTAAGCCTTTTGAATCTAGGAATTTATTATATCCAGTCATCTGGTAAGGGGGTTGATACC
>CAMDSI010000015.1 GCA_945906915.1 Spirosoma fluviale
CACGCTTCTACTTGAAATCCTTGGAATTTAGTATCCTTGAATCCATATTCTTTCAGCAACCGAAAAGCATATTCTTCTGCCTTTTTTCCTTTCTCGCTCCCTGTTAATCTATGTCCTATGGTCTTACATGCGTCTTCAAGAGAGCTATAGGCTTTTGAATGCAATTCTACTTCTACTTTAATCTTTTTAAAAACATCTTTCAAATCATCCTCTCCTTCAAGTGACACGAAGGAAGAGCTAAAAAGAGAAACGGAGAGAGCTAAAATTCCAAGGGTTAATTTTCTCATGTGGGATTTTTAAATAACTCATTAAATTTAGCTTTTTTCGCGTAAAATCACAATCAGCCTGACCAATTTTCCCGATCTAAATTTCGGTAGGTAATTGCTTCCGCTAGATGCTTGCTTTGGATGTCAGTGGATTGGGCCAAATCTGCAATCGTTCTAGCCATTTTTAAAATCCGGTCATGGGCCCGGGCAGATAATTGCAGTCTCTCAATAGCATTTTGAAGTAAAGACGAGGAAATAGGGTCTAGCTGACATAGCGCCTTTACTTGTTCGGAATTCATCTCTGCATTAGTTCGGATGGAATTCTGTTTTTGAAATCGTTCATTTTGCTTATCTCTTGCCATAATCACGCGTTCTCGTATGCTTGAACTTGATTCACTAGCTTTCGCATTAAACATTTCTGGGTATTTCAAAGGGAATACCTCTAAATGCATGTCGATTCGATCAAGTAAAGGACCAGATATTCGATGTAGGTACCTATCCACTTGGTAAGGCTTGCAAGTACAGGGCTTTTCGGGGTGATGGAAATAACCACAAGGACACGGATTCATAGCAGAAATCAGCAGAAAATTAGCGGGGAATTCCACCGTACCATGGGAACGAGAAATAGGGACCTTTCTTTCCTCTAAAGGTTGCCTTAATAATTCTAACACGTTACGTTGAAATTCAGGTAGTTCATCTAGGAATAAGACACCCTGGTGGGCTAAGGAAATTTCTCCTGGCTGAGGGTTTGCGCGGCCACCGATGAGAGCGGTGGCTGAAATACTGTGGTGAAGTGCCCGGAAGGGCCTTTCTGTTATGAGGGGATTCTCGGAACTTAACTTCCCTACAATGGAATGGATTTGGGTGGTTTCGATAATCTCGCTGAGACTCATGGGCGGCATGATGGAGGGGATTCGTTTAGCCATCATCGTTTTGCCAGCACCAGGTGGCCCTACGAGGAGTAGATTATGACCGCCCGCCACAGCGATTTCAATGGCTCTCTTGGCTTTTTCCTGACCTTTGATTTGGGCGAAATCGTCCGCATAATGCCGTGTTTTTGGCTGAGCTGGAGGAGCTTTTACAGCAGCTTGAGTCCGTCCGTGTAAGAAACGAATCGTATCCCGCAGATTATCCATCGCATAGATGCTTAGACCTTCTATTAGAGCGGCTTCGATGGCATTCTCCCTTGGAAGAATGAGGGATTTGATGCCTTGTTTTTTGGCTTCGATGGCCATGGATAAAGCCCCTTTAATAGGCCTAATTTCACCTGTTAAGGACAGTTCTCCCATGATTAAATAGTCAGAAAGGCTAGTCATTTTGGTCTGTTCAGACGCTTGAAGCAGTCCGAGGGCAATGGGGAGGTCGTAGCCCGATCCTTCTTTTCGGACGTCTGCTGGGGCCAGATTGATGACGACTTTTCGGCGTGGGAAGAAATAACCAATTTGTTTGATGGCAGATTCCACGCGTTGAATAGATTCCTTTATGGTGGAATCGGGAAGGCCGACTAAGTAACATTTAGAGCCTTGTCCTACATGGGTTTCGATGGTAATAATGGAGGCATGAATGCCCACGAGGGCACTGCCAAAAGTTTTCGCTAACATAGTGGTCGTTTAAGACACAATGTTAACCGAACGATCCCGAATTAAATATCAGTTAATTGGATACCGTCTAAATTTACCAAGAACTTGGTTTTTACCCCAAAAACCAAAGGCTGGTTATTCGGAATATGACCAGCAGGAAAATCGAAAGCTATAGGGAATGAAGTCCCTGCAGTATGTTCTGCCACTAATTCGTAGGCCGTTTTGCCGATGTTTAAACTCGCCTCGTTGCAATCAGTAAAGCCACCTAGGATTAGGCCGGCTAGGTTTTGGAAAAATCCTGCCCTTTTTAATTGCAATAATAGGCGATCTACGTGGTACAAACGTTCACCCACTTCTTCGATGAATACTATTTTACCATCTGTAGAAGCGAAGGTGGGGGAGCCTATTAAATGACATAAAAGGGATAAATTTCCACCTATGATTTCCGCGGAGGCTTCGCCAAATCGGTTCAAAGGATGTGCCTCAGCTGATAAAGAATGTTTCCCCTCAAATAATAAGGAATGTAAGTTTTGCAAGGCGGATTCTCCGCCTTTTTGGCAAAAATTATGTGGCATAGGTCCATGAATACTCGCGAAACCAAGGCGATCTACTTCGCATAAAAGTGCAGTAATATCGGAAAAGCCAACGATCCATTTGGGAGACGAAATAAAGCCCGAAAAATCCAGCGAATCCAGCAAACGAGAGGATCCATATCCACCACGAATGGGGAAAATGGCCTTAATCGAAGGGTCGTCTAACATTTGTTGAAGATCGGATAAACGCTCCTCATCCGTTCCTCCTAGGCCGTGGTAACGAGCTAAATAATTAGGCGCATAGCGCACCCGAAGCCCCCAACTTTCCAATACCTCTACACCCTTTTTCCAGTTTTCGGTTGTAGGGAAAGAGGCGGGGGACAAAATAGCTACTTCGTCACCAGCTTGTAAATACGGGGGAATTATCCGAGTCATGCTGTAAATATCTGCTTTTTTTTAGGATCCTCAAGGGCTAAATTTCGTAATATTGTAAAAAATTATTCCTATCGCTCCTGCAGATTTAAATCTTGTTCATCCTATTTACAACCCACATCCGGGTTGGGCGGAAGAATTGCTGCAGTATTATACCCTATTCAAGGAGGCAATTTCCGCTGAAACTTCGATACACATGTATATAGTGAATGATGGGAGCAAGACGGGTATTCGGCCAGAAGACATAGCGCTTTTAGCGCGTGAAATAAAAAGTTTCACCTATATTGATTCTCCTGTGAATCAAGGAAAAGGAGGAGCTTTACGCGATGCGGTTCGCCAAACCACGGGTAAATGGGTCATTTATACCGACGCGGATTACCCCTATTTAATTCAGAATGCGGTGGATATGTTTCGCCTGCTTTCTTCGGACGCGGCTGATATAGTCGTAGGTGTTCGCGATGAGCAATATTATGATCAATTGCCCTTAGGGCGCAAAATATTTTCCCTTTCATTGAAGGTGATGAATTATTTGTTTTTCCCTCAACTCAAAGTAAAAGACACGCAGTCGGGTTTGAAAGGGTTTAATCAAAAAGGGAAAGAGCTATTTTTAAAGACGCGGATTCCGGCCTTTCTTTTTGACATGGAATTTTTAGTTTTGGCTTCCAAAAACCCAGATATCCGCATCCAGTGGATCTATGTTCAGGCAAGAAAAGGTATCGTTTTTTCGACGATGCGCGCGAAGACGATTTTGACGGAATTAGTTAATTTCACCACCATTCTATTTCGCAGCAACGGATGAACCCAATTCTGATCACCATTGATGTAGAAGAATGCGATATTCCATTGGAATATGGAATCGTGATTCCTCTGGAAGAGCAATTAGCTATATCTAGAGAGGGCTTAGCGCATTTTATGCAGATAGTGGAGGAGGCAGGCGTTCCGGTAACCATTTTTTGTACGGGAGTGTATGCGGAAAATAACGAAGCATGGATAAAAGAGTTGAATCCGATGCACGAATTAGCCTCACACGGCTATTTTCATGGTCATTTTGATGCGAAAAAGGATTTAAAAAACTCTAAAAATCTATTACAAAAATTGAGTGGTAAGCCCGTCACTGGCTTCCGAATGGCTCGTATGCACTATGTGGAGGAAAGTGAAATTTTGAAGGCAGGTTATACCTACCATTCCTCCTTGAATCCGACGTGGATTCCTGGGCGCTACGATAATAGAGATAAACCCACCCAACCATTTTTCGAAAAAAGATTGTGGAATGTGCCTGCATCAGTAAGCCCTTGGTTACGGATTCCCCTGTTTTGGCTCGCATTTAAAAATTTTCCCCTGTGGATCTACACGTTGTTAGCGAAGCGAACTTTGCGTAAACAAGGCTTTTTGAATATCTATTTTCATCCTTGGGAATTTGCAGATTTGAGTAAATACCCATTGCCAGGACACGTTAAGCGCGGGCATAATGGTCCATTGCGAGATAAATTGCGTTCTTTTTTAGGTCAAATGAAAGGGGAGGGGGAGTTTACGACGATGGCGCAAATGCTGGAAAACCATGAATAAGAAATCCACTTTATTGATTATTTGGGCCTCAGCAGGTTTGGTCACTGGTTGGAAACAGTTTTCGCTGAGCGCCGTTCATTCTCACATCAATAATTTTCAAATTTTTAAGGCGAGTTTCGGCCATTTTTTGCACCGCTTGCCGCTCTACTTAGCATATCCGAAAGAATATTTCGATCTATATCTTTACGGTCCCATCTTCGCTATTTTGATGGCACCATTTTCGATGCTGTCCGATGGGCCTAGCGTAATTTTGTGGAATATACTGAATTCGGTGGTCTTATTTGTGACGCTTTGGCACCTACCTATCGTCTCAACTAAGCGGGTGGCCATCACTTGGATTGTACTAAATTCTTTGATCACCGCTCTCTTGAACACACAATTTCATGCGATTTGTTTGGCCTTAATACTCTGGTCTTACATCTGCGTGGAGAAGAAAAACTATTTCTGGGCGACGCTATGGATCGTTTTAGGCATCTCTATTAAGTTGTATGGGGTAGTCGGATTAGCCTTTTTCTTCTTTGCCAAAGACCGTCTCCGTTTCGCCGCCTACTTCGTTTTCTGGATGCTGGTGATCGGTTTTATTCCTTTGGTCTTAGGCGGATTCGATTACGGCATGCAATCCTACCGAGATTGGATGGGAATTTTAGCTCATAAAAATGAGTTAAACGAGAACATTAAAAATATTCGCACGGACGTTTGCGTGATGGGGATGATTCGCCGTTGGACAGGTGACCCGAACATCTCGAATCTTTGGTTCTTAATTCCTTCCATGATTCTCAATGTCTATTTGTTCTTCCAAACAAAAAAGTGGTCTGATCCCGATTTCAGACTTCGTATTTTAGCTTTCGTGCTTCTATATATTATGCTAGCAAGCACAGGTACCGAATCCCCTACCTTAGTGATGGCATTTCCTGCCGTTGGAATCTGGTTTGTTTTAGGGGAAAAAACCAAAGCTCGTTGGGCGATGTTGATTTTTACCTTGCTGATTTCTAGTTTTTCGCCTACGGATTTATTTCCGGCCTATATAAGGAATGAATTTATTAATCCTTTGGCCTTAATGATTTTGCCTTTATTCGGGGTATGGATTTGGCTAGCGTGGGATCTGTTTAGAGAAAAACAACCTCAGCTATAATGTCCTGCTGAGCCGATTTATTCAATAGCTCGATCATTTTTTGTTTGGCCATCAAAAGCTCTTTCTTCAAAGGGGCAGAATCTAACCCTAAAAAGAGTTTTTTATCTTTAATGTAGATTTTAGTGGTACGCGCCGCAATGGGTTTTCCCATAATTTCTTCCCAATGAGCGACGATATACGTTTCATCGTATTTATTCTGCAGCTTATAAACGCGCAAAAGGGATTCGATCGCCTCCTTCAGGCTCATATTATCCTTACTTCTAGTAGAAGCTCTGGGACCTGTCGGATTGAAGGGTGAATCGATCATTATATTATTTTTGACTGCCAAAATTAAACCATTAATTACGCTTAATCAGGAAATTCTCAACAAAATTTAATTTTTTTTTAATTTATTTATAATTCCATAATCCCCAAATAGTACCCTAAAAATATCTGTTATTTGAAGAAAATATCGGTTTAGTACAATAGTCCCTAGTCTCTGACCTGCTCACAACCTTGCAATGATTATTTAAAGGATGAAAATTATATTAGAATTCTATTACTTTTGCCTTTAATGAAAAAGAAAGCGAAAGTCTACAATATGAAAACTACGATCGCCCCATTTTCTACAAGTTTTATCAAAAAAATAATTCTTTAACCCCAAATTACCAAACTAATGAGTACACAACAACCAAAGCCAGCTGGTAAGCCAGCTGCAACCGAAAAAAAATCTGGCGGTTTGTCTGCAGGTTTAATTCTAATTATTCTATTCGTTATTGCAATTGCAATTTACACCTTTGTAATGGGAGATGGCTCTCACTTTGAAGGTGGAACTAATGAAGGTCACCCACTTCCTGGAGACTACTTTGGTGTAGTTTACAAAGGTGGTGTTATTGTACCAGTTTTAATGACTTGTTTTTTAACTGCATTAACTTTCTCTATCGAGCGTTTATTAACAATCGGTAAAGCAAAAGGAAAAGGTGATGTAAATGCATTCGTACGTTTAGTTCAAGCATCTTTAGATAAAGATGATGTAGAAGCTGCTTTGAAAGCTTGTAAAGTACAAGAAGGATCTGTAGGTAATGTAACTTTAGCTGCAATCAATAAATACAAGGCTTTAACTACGGAAAAAGCTTTAGATAAAGAGCAAAAATTAGCTGCATTGAGCAAAGAAGTGGAAGAAGCTACTTCATTAGAATTGCCCATGTTAGAGAAAAACTTAACTATCATCGCAACTTTAGCATCGGTATCAACTTTGATCGGTCTTTTAGGAACGGTAATCGGTATGATTAAGGCCTTCGCATCATTAGGTAATTCAGGTGGATCAACTGATTCATCCGCTTTAGCAAATGGTATCTCTGAGGCTCTTATCAATACGGCTTTAGGTATCGGTACTTCGGCTATCTGTATCATTGCATATAACGTATTTACAGCGAAAATTGATGAGTTAACTTATAGCATCGACGAAATCGGCTTAAGTGTTAACCAAAACTACGCTACGCACCACAATTAATATTTGAACTGATTTAGGGGCTTCAGCCCTTTCATTCAATTTTATTCACCGTTCAAAAAAAATAATTGTTATGCCAAAAGTTAAAGCTAAACGACATAGTGTCTCACTCGACATGACAGCGATGTGTGATGTGGCTTTCCTTCTTTTGACGTTCTTCATGTTAACCGCGAAGTTCCGTCCAGAAGAGGCAGTTACAATCACGCCTCCATCTTCTATCTCAGAGAAACCTTTGAATGTGAAAGATGGTATGCTGATGGTTAGTGTTTCACCCGAAGGTGGCGTTTATTTAGCAACTGATGATCAAATGGCACGGGAGTTTATGTTAGAGCGCATGGCTAATCGCTATGGTATCGCTGTAACGGCTGAGATGAAGAAGAACTTTATGGCTTCAGAAATTGTCGGCTATCCTCTAGGTGCAATGCGTCAGGTGTTAAATATGAAACCTTCAGAAGCGAAAGCGCTAAGCAAGGGGATTCCACTTGATTCATCTAATAACGAGCTTTCGTATTGGGTGGGTTATGCGAAATTGTCTAATCCAGAGTTGAAAGTTGCTATCAAAGGAGATAAAGAATCTAACTACAAAGTTTTTGCCGATATCATCGGAACTTTGCAGGCTCAGAATATCAATATCTTCCAATTAGTAACTGGACCGGAAAATAAACCGAAATAAGTTTTCATTTTTAATTACGAAAAGAAATGGCAGAAATAGATAGCTCCGGTGGCGGGAAGAAAGGCGGAAAGAAGCGCAGTAAGAAAATGTCGACCAAAATCGACATGACACCTATGGTGGACTTAGGCTTCCTTTTGATTACTTTCTTTATGTTAACAACGACGTTAGCAAAGCCCGTTACCATGCAATTAAACATGCCTGATAAAACGGATACGAAGGAAACATCCCCTGTTAAATTATCGGAAACACTTACTGTGTGTCCAGATGCTAACAAGGTGTATTATTACCAAGGTATCCCTACTGAAGCAGGTACAGTAATGCAAGTTACTAACTATTCGGAGACAGGAATTCGCAAGGTTATCGCGGATCTGAAAGCGAAAGTGGGTAATAATTTTACTATCGTGATCAAGCCAACCAAAGGTGCAAAGTATCGCAACATGATTGACATGCTTGATGAATGTGCGATTACTAACAACAAGCGTTATGCTTTGTTAGAAATCGATCCGGATACGGAGGCATTGATTAAACGATCAGGAAAATAAGGGTATAAATTAATTTTAAATTAAACGAATATTATGTCACAAGTAATAAGCCAAGATGCTACTTTAGACGATATTATCTTCAGAAACAAGAACCGTGAATACGGTGCCTTCGATCTTAGAACGAGATATCCTAAGGTAATGAAGCGGTCCGTGTTACTAGGCTCTGCACTCTTTGTCGGTGCTCTTTTGTTAGCAGCTTTCTGGAAACAGTTAACTGCCGCTGCAGAAAATAAGACTGAGGTGACTGCTGAAGTAATGAAATTGGACAAGCCTGCTCCACCTAAGAAGGTTGAGTTGCCTCCACCTCCACCACCGCCACCACCCAAGGAAATTCCTAAGGTGACTACGACGAAATTCTTACCTCCTGAAATCAAACATGACGAAGAGGTAACAAAGCCGGAGCCTCCACCTGAAGAGGTGAAAGGAAATACCGCATCGGAAACGGTGAAAGGTGAGACGGAATCGTATGAACCACCAGTAGATCCAGATGCGGGTAAAGCAGCACCTGTTGAGCCTCCTAGACCAGCTGAAGATGAAATCTTTACAGCTGTGGAGCAACAAGCTGAATTCCCTGGAGGATCGGGTGCCTGGGCACGTTTCTTAGGTAAAACTTTGAAATACCCATCTGCTGCGCAACGTGCAAACGTGGGTGGTAGAGTATTCGTCTCTTTCGTTGTTAATACGGACGGTTCTGTTCAAGACGTACAAGTTTTGAAGGGAGTTGGTTTCGGTTGTGATGAGGAAGCTATTCGCGTAATCAAGTCTATGCCAAGATGGAATCCTGGTAAACAGTCTGGACGTGCAGTTAGATCTCGTTTCACTCAACCAATTACGTTCGTTTTATCGGAGTAAGATAGAAACGCTTAATCATAGACAGACCTGCTGAATGTATTTTTAGCAGGTCTGTTTTTTTAAAGAATATGAAAAGACCTGTGGCTATTTGGATTAATGTTACTTTTCGAATAATTGTAGCATTTGCTTATTTTTTAGTAGGCATGTATGTTGCATTTTATTCGGAATTTGACTTAGGTACGACTTTTGGTGTGCCTACCATCGTTTTATTTGGAATACTTTTTATGGCCTATGGGTGTTTCCGGATTTGGAGAGCTTATGCCTATTTTAACTCAACAGATGATGAGGATGAAGAATATCAAAAATAGTATTGTAGTTCTTTTAGGACTATGTATGTTCCACTGTTCCTCCGATAAAAAGGAGGGTCCAAAAGATTCTGCAACGATAGGGGAAATTACTCTAGGGGTGGATGAATCTTTTGAGCCTTTGATGAAAGCAGAGAAGACGGCTTTTGAAGAGCAGTACCACTATGCTAAAATCAACTATAAATTTAGTCCTGAAAATGAGGTAATTGCAGATATGCTAAATGACAAGATTCGCGGTGTCGTAGTGACCCGGGACTTAACGCCTGCTGAAAAAGAAATTTTTACTCGCGAAGCCATCACTTACCGTAGTTTTAATATAGCTGCCGATGGCATTGCCTTATTAGCCAATAAGTCAAATACAGACACCCTAATTACACTAGGTGATTTACGGGAATTGATCGTGGGAACCTCAACTAAATTCACCGTAGTTGTGGATAAAGCTAATTCTAGTAATTTGAAATTTTTACTAGACAAATTAAAGATTTCGGGTGCGGAGAAATTGCATGTGGTGGCAGCTGGTTCTAACCCAGAAGTGATTAATCAGGTGAAAAATAATCCTAATTCGATTGGAATTGTTGGTTCTAATTGGATTAGCGATGGAGATAATCCGACTTCACTCGGATTCATTCGTTCCATCCACGTGATGTCCGTGGCAGAAGGAAAGGGGATGCCTTATTCGCAGCCTTTTGGCTATAATTTGGCTTTGAAAAAATACCCTCTGCGCAGGGAAATCAAATATATTATTAATGAAGCACACCAGGGATTAGGAACCGGTTTCTTGAATTATGTCTCCGGGGACTTAGGCCAATTGATTGTTTTGAAGGCAGGATTAATTCCTTTGACCCGACCTATCACGATTCGAACCTATCAAATTAGTCAATAGTCCATTTTTATCTAGCTCAGGTTAGGGAAAATAGAAGAATAGTTTTATTTTTGTTATTCTATTGATTTTAATTTAAGTGTATAAAATTGAACATTTCGATGTTCGAGGCCTAGTAAATGTATCGAAAGCTATTAATTATAAAAACAAAATGAAGAAAATGAAATCGTGGGTATTGGTAATTAGTTTATTGATTACCAATATGGCAATGGGACAAACTATCGCGGAAGGATTACACTTAATCGATCGCGATCAACCTAGCAGAGCAAAGCAAGTTTTTGAAGGCTTAGTTACTGCTTCTCCTACGGGTGAAAACTACTATTATTTAGGCTATTATTTCTTATCTCGCAGAGATTGGTCTGGAGCTGAAGATGCTTTCAAAAAAGGCTTAGCAGCAGATCCTAAGAACTATTTGAATCAAGTAGGTTTGGCTACTATTAAAGTAGGCCAAAATAAGGTGAATGATGCGAAAGTGGATTTTGACCGTATTTTGCAAGAGACTAAATACAAGAATGGCGATGTCATTCACCGTATCGCGGAGGCGTATGAAATGTTCCATAAATTAGGACGAGATGCAGAATTCAATGCCAATAACAATGATCCGGCGGAAGCGATTCGTTTAATCGACTTAATGTTAGAGAAAACGAAGAAAGGTCCTAACGCGGAGCAAATGATTGTTCGTGGAGATGCATTTTTGATCAAGAATGATGGTGGTAACGCAGTTTCATCTTATGAGCAGGCCTTAATGCAAGACCCTAGAAATGTGAAAGCAAAAGTGAAGATCGGAACTGTTTTCTTACGTGGTAAAAACTACCGCGAGACTCAATCACGTTATAAAGAGGCGATCGATTTAGATTCAAATTATGCTCCAGCGCACAAGCGTTATGGCGAGTATTTGATCGTAGGTGCCCAGTATAAAAATGCATCACGTTATTTCAGAAAGTATTTAGAGAAAGCGGAGGCTACACCTGAGGTGACTTTGGAAACGGCTAAACTATTATTCTTATCTCAAGATTATGAAGGCGCGATGAAGTACACAGATGAGGCAGATAAGAAGGGTGTGAAAGATAATGATATCTACCGTATGCGTGGTTATTCGCATGTCGAAATGAAAAATTACCAACAAGGTATTGATAACTTAGAAGGTATGGTTCGTTCTGGTGTGAAGCCATATTATATGGATGATTTGTATTTTGGAAAAGGGTATCAAGGTTTAGGTAAAGATTCGGTTGCTTTAAATTATTTAGAGCGTGCCGCTCCGTTAGATACTAACAATAATGTATACAACATTATTCACGATATTCGCTATAAGCAAAAGCGTTATAATGACGCAGCAAATGCAGCATTGAAAAGTATCGAATGGAAGCAAAAGAAAAGCCAAGCTGTAGGTTCTGGAGATTATTTCAAGGCTGCCATGGATTATTATTTTGTTTCTGCCTTTATTCCTAGAGCAGATACCTTGAATCGCCCATTAATCGCCATGAAATCAGATACCTTATTTGCTAAGGCAATTGCAGTAAATGATAAATGGCCTCAATTCTACATTAACCGAGCTCGTGCTAATAACTTAATTGATTATTCAGGTACTAAGTGGTTAGGAGTTCCTCATTATGAGAAATTCTTAGAAACGGTGATGAAGTTAAGAGAAGAAAAATCTACTGCTTTAAAAGAAGATAAGAATCAGTTATTTGAGGCATTTAAGTACTTAGGTGGTTATCACTTAACAGTGACGAAGGATGATACGAAAGTGAGAGAATATTTCACCAAGGCGCAAGAAATAAAAACGGATGATAAAGATGTCAATGACTATTTAAATCCAGCTCCAGCGGCGGTAGCTCCTAAAAAGTAAGATGAATTAAACAACGAAAAAAGCTGCTCATCGGGCGGCTTTTTTCATTTTCAATACAGCTATGTCATACGCATTAATTACAGGAGGAAGTAAAGGGATAGGCAAAGAGATTGCCTTTCAGTTAGCAGAAAGAGGATATAATCTTTTACTGGTTGCTCGTAATTCTTATGAGTTGCAAATGGTGAAAGAAGCGATTCAGAAAAAGTATTCTTTAGAGGTGGATTATTTAGTGGTGGATTTAGCTGATTCGTCGGCTGTTTCGACTCTATATGAATGGGTTTTAGAAAAGCAGATTGATCTTCGGATTTTGGTCAATAATGCGGGCTATGGTTTAGTGGGGGAGTTTGAAAAGTATTCCTTCGAAGAGACCCAAAAAATGATGCAAGTAAACATGAATGCCTTAGTGGAAGCCTGCTATCGCTTCTATCCGATGTTAAGCGGTAAAGGTCAGGCCTATGTGTTGAATATTGCTAGTTCAACGGCTTATCAGGCGATTCCTTTAATGAGCGTTTATGCAGCGTCTAAAGTTTTTGTTTTGAATTTTTCTCGCGGTTTGTTTCATGAGTGGAAAGCAAAAGGAATTTCGGTAACATCCGTAAGCCCAGGTGCTACCACGACAAACTTTAATGATCGCGCAAACTTGCCAGAGAAAGCAAGTAAAGCAGCGGAGAAGATTACGATGAGTCCAGAACAAGTGGCTAAGCTTGCAGTGGATGGTATGTTTGCTAAGAAGCAAGAGGTAATTACGGGCTTTATAAATAAATTAGGTGCCTTCTTAGCTTGGCTTGCCCCTAAAGCAATTTCTGAAAAAATTGCTAAAGGGATTTACGAATAGTTTTTTCTTGACTGATTCCATCAGAGATCAGCTTTAATACATAGGTTCCAGCAGGGAAACGGGATATATCCCAGATCATCTTCCTGCTGGAATTTTTTATTTCAGACGTGTCCAGTAATTTCCCCTTCAAATCATATAATTGAATTATTGCCTGTTCTGTTTCATAAGCGATTTCGATGGAAAGGAATCCTTTATTTGGATTTGGGTAAGCTGCGAATTCGTACGAGGGAGGCTGATCCACATAATAGACATTGGAATAGTTAGAGAAACATTCGCGGGTAGGATAGCGGTATTTTGCTCTAACATAGAATTCGCGGCCTACGGTGATTTTCCGAAAGGAATTTGTGTCACTGGAGCGTTTTTGGTCGATAAGCCATTCTGGGATTCCTACAGAGCTAACTTTCAAAAAATAGGCGCCCACTTTTTCTAAATAGGGGGCAGGGGGATTTGGTCTTCTTTCAAGGATTATTTTCTCCGATCGGTAAAAGCAGCCATTTTCTTCGATGACGCTCCCGTATTCTCCTGCTGGCAGCATTCCTCTCATTGCTTTTTCCACGGAAAACAGATGCCCGTCTTTCTCCCATCCAATAAAGTGCAGATTAGAGGCTATATCTAAACTTATTGCCGCACTATCTTTATCACAGATCATCCCTGTAAAGGATTTCCGAATCAGTGCGATAGGTTGTTTTAGAATAGGTAAATTCAGAAGTAGCGTATCTGTTTCGCCATCATTGCAAAGAAAGCGGTACGTATCTCCAGGTAAGATAAAATCGGCTGTGCTGGATTCAAAGCGTTTGCTCGAACTAAGTGCGGAGGTTTTCAAGGGACATCCATTGATCCGAATGCGGTAAGTATTCGATAGGCAATTTGTTTCTGAATGAGCTGACAGGTGGTGAATGATGGGGCCATTGCGTACATAAGAAACAAGTAGGGTGTCCTTTGCGCTGCAGCCGAGGGAATCGATGACGTTACGAAAGAGAAATCCGCTAGAGCTAAAAGGACCGAACGTGCTTTTAGCCGTTGAGCTATAAGAGATTTGGAAGGGCGGATTTCCTTTTCGGATTTGAATCATTGGCGGTATTAGTGTTTTTTCGCCCGTTAAAGTAAGCGTAGCAGCGGGAGTGATTTCCAGCTGTGGTTTTATACGAATCGGAATACTTGTTCGTGCACTCTCACAATCGTTTATTTTGACAGACGCGAATCGGACGAATAGGGAATCTTCCGAACGCGTATTTTGGATGGCCTTCATAGATAAAGCGGTCGCCGTACTGAGGCTCGATTTCGAAGATTCGGTTTCATACCATATAGTATTAAAACCTCCACTAGCTTGCAAAGAGAAGGATATGCCTGAGCAAAAAAATGCGGGGGAAGTATTTAGGGGAGGTGATGGAATGGGATAAATAGCTGTTTTTACACCAGCAGATACGGGCCCTTCGCAGCCGGATTTAACACAAGAGGCTCGGAAAAAGGAACTATCTGTGCTGATAAACGAGAGGCGGCTGCCTTCACCTACTTTATTGCCGGCAGCATTGTACCAAAATGTTACCGACGGCGAACATCCCGTGGCATTTAAGGAGAAGGGTAGTCCTATGCAGGCTTTGACAAGTTTGACCGTATGGCTGGGGGCAACAGGCAGTGAGGTAACACTAAGGATGACTTCGTTCGAAGCGAGAACACAGGTTCCTGTAGGTAGCCTAGCGAAACGAGCAAAGGCTTTCAGTTTAGTGCCATTAAATGAGGGAGCAGCTATAACTGAGTCAACTGATAACCCATTCGCCGTCCAGGAAAAGGAAGATGAAAGAGGAACAAGCGCCTTTTCACAAACGGTCATCGCTGAAATGACCGGGGCTTTGCGTAAAACCACAAGGACAGAATCAGAATAATTAATGCACTTGCCTAAGGTGATCTTTAATCGGTAATAAGTCCCAGACGGATAGGTGGCTCCGCCAGAAAGAAAGGAAAATCGGGTCGCGCGCGCATTCGTAATACTGGCGAATTTAGTGTCTGATGGTCTGCGTTTTTCCCATTGAAAGGATCCTCCCGAATTAGCGCAGAAGAGACGAATGGAGTCACCTTCGCAGGTGGTTTGGGCGAGCGGTTGCGTGCTAATGCTAGCGCATTGTGCGAAAGAAAAGAAGGTCCAGAAAAGAAAAAAGAGCGTTTTCATGCCCCGAAATAGGGAACAAAACTGCAGCGTAACAACTCGAATAAATCGATTACCAAGAACTAGATAAATAAAAAACGCAAACCACTCACCCGGAGTAGTTTGCGTTTTTATCAATGACTAGATAATTTTAGATATCGCAGATTTTAACCGCTTGTTCTAAGGAAGCCATTTTGTCTTTGCGGGCTGGGACGAACTCTTGTCCAATATAGCCTTTGTAGCCCGTGTCGTAGATCGCTTTAACGATGGCGGCATATTGTAATTCTTGGGTTTCATCAATCTCATTACGACCTGGAACTCCGCCAGTATGGTAATGCGAGATGTAGTCGTGGTTTTTCTTGATGGTAGCGATTACGTCCCCTTCCATGATTTGCATGTGGTAGATATCGTATAGTAATTTGAATTTATTGGAACCTACCATTTCACAAAGTACGGCGCCCCATTCGGTATGATCAGCTTGGTAATCTTTGTGGTTTACTTTGGAATTCAATAACTCCATCGAAATAGTGATATCGTGGCGTTCTGCCGTTTTCATGATGCGCTGAATCCCTTTTTTACAGTTCATCAAACCTTGCTCATCACTCATCCCATTGCGATTTCCAGAGAAGGTAATCAGGTTTTTAACGCCTGCTTTTGCTGCGCGTGGAATTAGATCTTCGTAGAAAGCTACAAGCGCATCATGATTTGCAACCTTATTGAAAAAGTTAGTCAGGTTCATGCCTTCTGGGTATTTTCCCCAGCCGATTGCGGCTGTCATGTCATGCTTTTTAAGGATTTCCCATTCTTCGGGACCGGTTAATTCGATAGAGCTTAAGCCGATTTTCTTTGCGTTGATGACAAGTTCCTCAAAAGGAATATCATTATAGCACCAGCGGCAAGCGGAGTGTTGTACTTTTCCTTTTAGGTCAAGGCCCACTTGTTTGTCTGCTTCCGTGAATCGATGGCCCATCATGCCTAGACCAGCGAAACCTGCAGAGTTTTTTAGGATGTCTCTGCGGCTGAATTTGTTTTCCATAGGGGTATAAATTTAATAGGTTTATTTTAGTAGGGTAGTCACGAATTTTTCACTGAGCTCAAAAAGTAAGCCGGGATAAATGCCTAGCAAGATACTGATTATTCCTAGACCAAAAAGACTAATCATTTCTAATTTATTCAAATCAGGTAAAGACCAGTCTGCGTTTTTTAGGTAGAGTTTTCCCAAATAGATTTTTTGGAAAGTCCATAGCAAATAACCTGCACCTAATAATAAGCCCAAAGCTCCGATGATAGCATACGCAGGATGCAAAAATGGACTTGTGAAGGCACCCATTAAACTAAAAAATTCCCCGATAAATCCAGAGAATCCAGGCATGCCTAAAGAGGCAAAAATGGCGATTCCCGAGATAACGGTGAAGCGTGGCATCAGCGTAACGATTCCGGAATAGGAGTCAATTTCACGATCGCCTGTCCGAGAATAAAGAACGCCTACGAGTAGGAATAAAAGGGCGGATAAAATACCGTGGGAGATGGTTTGGAAAATAGCTCCTTGCCAGCCTTCCGCCGTGAAAGCAGCGATTCCTAAGAGCACGAAGCCCATGTGGGATACCGAAGAGTAGGCCACTAATTTCTTCAAGTCTTTCATCGCTAAGGCATTATAGGCGCCATAGATGATGGATAAGGCACCTAGTCCGGCTAAAATCGGAGCAGCTATCAGAGCCTCTGGCAGGAAGAATGGAATGGTGATTCTCAACCAACCATAGGCTCCTATTTTCAATAGAACTCCGGCTAATAAAACCGAGATCGGCGTAGGCGCTTCGACGTGTGCATCGGGTAACCAGGTGTGCAAGGGAACCATCGGTAATTTGATGGCGAATCCGATGAATAAGAGCCAAAATCCCCATTCTCTTGCGCTCAAGCCACCTAGAAGCCAGCCTGAGCTAGGGTGTAGAATGCTCGTTATTTGGCAATTATTATAGTCCATTAATGCCTGCATATCAAAACTGTGCACGAGCGAAGAGGTCGCTAATTCCTGTGACTGAATCATCAGCTGGACGGCTTTTAATGCGTCGATATTAAAGCCCTGTTCTGGGCGAATCAGACCATTCAATAAAGCCGTTTCGTAGGGATCAACGTAGGCCAAACCCATTCCCAACATCACGATGAGGATGAAAAGTGAGCCCACAAGGGTATAGATAAAGAACTTTAAAGAGGCATAATTTCGGCGCGGTCCACCCCAAATTCCGATCAAGAAATACATCGGTAAAAGCATGAACTCGAAGAAGACATAAAATAGGAAGAGGTCTTTAGCTAAGAAACAGCCCATTAAGGAGGCATTTAAAAGTAAGACCAAGGCATAATAGGCGCCTAATTTTTCCTTGATTTCGGTGGAATTCCAAAGCGCTACCCAGGTAATTAATCCAGTCAATAGAATCAAGGAAATACTTAATCCATCGACTCCTAGGGTATATTTGGACATAAAAGAGCCCATCGATCCTAAAGAAATCGAGAACCAATTATGCGATTCATTGAATTGAAATATGCCGGACGACTTATCGAAGGCGGTAAATAGATAACCTAAAATTACAAGCTGAAGGGTGGAAAGTCCGATCGCCAGGTTTCTTGCCTGCTCCTTTAATTGCCCCATTCCCAGAACGAAAGCACCTAACAGAGGCAATCCAATTAATAGCGATAAGAGGGGTAAATTCGTCATTTAATAAATAGAGCGTAAAGTAAAAATAAGGCAAATGTCACAATAATCATAGTCCAATAATTTTGGACTTTGGCTGATTGCCAGCGACTTAAAAGTTTTCCTGTTCCAGCACTTAGGCTGGCGCTTCCTCCCACTAAAATACCATCCACGAGGTGGCGGTCTACCCAGGCTAGCAGATGTGCAATAATGACTTGGAGGCCAGCGATTCCATTCACGAATCGATCAATAAATTGCATTTCAAAAACTTGTGCAGATCTACTTTTCCAGCGGATGAGATTAAATAAGCTAGGCCAAAAGCGGGGTAGAAATTGAAAATTTCCGGATGGGATCCAGTTTCTGGTAAGATACGCTCCGGCAATTCCTAACACCCAAGTTCCCGCCGTGATGTATAGCCAAAAGGATGGAATGTGGTATATGGTTAGGAATGCGTAGCTGCGCATTTCAAAGGGATGTAGAGAAAACCAAATGGATAAACTAGCTATAATTAACAGCCTAATAGGGAGGTTTAAAGCTGTGTTTTTCTCCGAAGAACCCTCTTTCACCGGCCCCATAAAAATCAAATAGAACTGCCGACTGATGTAGAAACTAGTTAACACCATACCAACTCCTAAAACGCCTAATAATTCGAATTGTTCCGTAGTATACAAGTAGCCAGCTATACTTTCCTTACTATAAAATCCGCCTGTAAGTGGTAATCCCATTAACCCAGCACCGAAAATGAGGTAGGCGAAAGCGGCCACTGGCGCCTTCTTTCGCAAGCCACCCATGTCGTTGAGGCTTTGGGAATGAACCTTGTGAATGACGGCTCCGGCCGCTAAAAATAGGCCGGCTTTGAAAATGCCGTGGGTCAATAGATGAAATAAGGACGCATCAGAACCCATTCCCATCCACATTAATCCCAGCTGGGAAATGGTGGAATAGGCGAGTGTTTTTTTGATGTCGTTTTGGAAAATCGCAAAGATAGCACCCGATAAAAAGGAAATCGCACCGATGATGCCCATAAACAGATGGGTCTCTGGACTTGTGATATCGAATACACGAATGCCTACAAACACACCAGCCGCTACCATCGTGGCCGCGTGAATCAAGGCAGATGCGGGGGTAGGCCCTTCCATCGCGTCAGGTAGCCAAGACATCAAAGGGAATTGGGCTGATTTGGCGATACCTCCGGTAATAATGGCGATTCCAACGAGGGTAGGCGCGATGCCGTGCATCTCCGAAAATTGCCACGTATCGAAATGTAAACCGAGAGCGATTAGGCCGAATAATAGCGCAATATCTCCGAAGCGGTTAATCAAGAAGGCTTTTTTCGCGGCTTGCGTGGCTTGCGTTTTTTCATGCCAAAAACTAATCAGCAAATACGATCCCGCTCCTACTAATTCCCAAGCACCATAAAATAGTAGAATGGAATCCGTTAAGACTAATAGCGTCATCGCACCCACGAATAGGTGCAAATACAAGTAGTAGCGTCCGATGGAGGGGTCTTTAGCTAGATAGGATTTGGAAAATAACTGCACACAGAAGGACACGAAAGCTACTAGTCCCAGCACTAATTGTGCTGAGGTATTCGCCCAAAAACTCGCGTTTATCTCCTGGCCGCCCAGTTGAAACCAGGTATAAGCGATTTTATAATTTACAGTCGAATTAAATAGGAATAAGATAGCTGAAAGGCTAAATAAAGCAGAAAGGGAAATCGATAGGATGGGTTTGGGAAAAATGGCCACTAACAGAGCAGATACCCAAGGCAGCAAAAGCACTCCAAGAAACAGGAGATTTAATCCCATAGACTTTGTAAAGATTTAATAACAAATATACGGATTATCCGCCACTCACGGGAGGAATTAAGGCGATTTCCATACTTTCTGAGAGGATAAAATCCGGTTCTGGAAAGCGATGCTCGGCG